>NZ_JACJSM010000006.1 GCF_014698145.1 Oscillatoria sp. FACHB-1406
GCCTGGGGAGAGTTCGACCTCTGTCAACTAGACGCAAATCTAGTTGGCAAGTTGTCTCGCTGAATCAGGAATCCCCGTTACTTTAGTACGGGGAGTGTCAATCTCTATTCCTTTCCTAATAAAAACAACTCTTAGCGTTGCCGACTGCGATAATTTTTAGGGGGATAGTAGACTCCACGCGATGGCAATCCAAAATATATTCATTGAATTCCCGGACTCGTTGGCAACTCTCCGGATTTTCTGGGCGGCTAGGGGAAGCAATTTTGAATCTCGAGCGCGAGGGACTCCGAAGCTTATCGGGTTAGTCCGCTCGCGCTGTTGAATAGCGTGAATTCCAAGGGAGCGAGCTTAGATTGTCGCGATCGCTTGAGTTGCATCGCTTTGTTGCCGCTGCAACGCACCGCACAAGCGGTTCAACGCGCTAATATAAGCGCGAGCCGAAGCGACGATAATATCGGTATTCGCAGCATGACCGGAGTAAGTTCGCCCTTGATGGCGCAGGCGAATGGTCACTTCTCCCATTGCATCGATCCCTTCGGTAACAGATTTAACCGAAAATTCGATCAGTTCGTTGGGAATATTGGTGACGCGGTTGATTGCTTTATAGACAGCATCGACCGGCCCAGTTCCGATCGCGGCATCCGTGCGTTCTTCGCCTTCGGGAGTGCGAATTGTTACCGTTGCCGTCGGGCAGGCGCGATCGCCGCAAGAAACTTGCACGAACTCCAAGCGGAACAATTCAGCCGGTTGCTGCGTTTCGTCGTTAACGATCGCTTCTAAATCCCAGTCGGTAATTTCCTTCTTTTTGTCGGCAACTTCTTTAAAGCGCACAAAGGCTTTATTTAACTCCGTTTCTGACAGTTCGTAGCCCAATTCCTTCAAGCGGGTACTGAAGGCGTGGCGGCCGGAAAGTTTGCCTAAAACGATGAGATTATTAGTCAATCCGATGGATTCGGCATCCATAATCTCGTAAGTAAGGCGGTTTTTCAGCACGCCATCTTGATGAATTCCGGATTCGTGGGCGAAGGCATTTGCACCGACGATCGCTTTATTGGGTTGTACCGTCATCCCGGTGAGGTTAGACACCAAACGGGAGGTTTTGGCAATTTGTCGCGTATCGATGTTGGTGAGGGGTTCCTCGGATTCTGCCGGACGACCGAGGAAGGGGTTGAAGTATTGGCGGCGGACGTAAAGCGCCATCACCAGTTCTTCGAGGGCGGCGTTTCCGGCGCGTTCGCCGATCCCGTTAATCGTGCATTCGAGTTGGCGCGCGCCGTTTTTAATGGCTTCGAGGAAGTTAGCAACGGCGAGTCCGAGGTCGTTGTGTCCGTGGACGGAGATGATGGCGCGATCGATATTCGGCACGTTCTTTTTAATGCCGCCGATCAATGCACCAAACTCTCCCGGTGTCAAGTACCCAACCGTATCGGGGATATTAACGGTGGTTGCGCCCGCATCAATGGCGGCTTCCAGGACTTGATAGAGGAATTCCGGATCGCTGCGTCCGGCATCTTCCGGGGAGAATTCGACATCATCCGTAAAGGTTTTGGCGTAGGCGACCATTTCCGGCGCGATCGCGAGAACTTCAGAGCGCGATCGCTTCAATTTATACTTGAGGTGAATGTCGGAGGTGGCGATAAAGGTGTGAATTCGGGATTTGTGGGCGGGTTTGAGCGCTTCGCCCGCGCGGGCGATATCTTCAGTACGCGCTCGCGCCAAACCGCAAATCGTCGGCCCGCCTTCGATTCCTACCACTTCAGCAATTCTTTGTACCGCCTCAAAATCGCCGGGGCTAGTGTAGGGAAAACCGGCTTCAATAATGTCAACGCCCAGTCTTGCTAGGGACTTCGCGATCGACAGTTTTTCATCCAGGTTCAGGCTAGCACCGGGCGATTGTTCGCCATCGCGGAGAGTCGTATCGAAGATGATAATGCGATCGCTCTGGACGTTCATTATTTCATTCCAATTTTTTGAGTGGTTTAACACTCTCTACTCTAAACCAATTTTCCAGAACTGAGCTAGCCGCCTCGATACAAATTTTAAAGCCCAGCGCTCAAAACCATTCGAGAGGTTTTACCACCCGCAAACCCAGCTAATGCCTAGCTTTAAGTCGGTTAGCAAGGTCGGTAGTCAGGTATCGGAGTGCGCAGCGTAACGCACCTCTCGATTGATGGGCAGATGCGTCACGGCGCGAAGATAAATTCATTTAAATCGCGCCTAACGCACCTTAAGAGTTTTACTGCCTCAATGCTGTCAATTTTCCCCGATCGATTGTCAATTGTTAAAGGAAGCTACAAACAATCGTTTTTCTCAATGGCGTTGCGAATATCGTTGAGATCGATGTAACAATCGGCAGCATTGCGTAATTCTCTAGCGATCATTCCTTCGGTTGAGACGACCGTAATATGGGTATTTTTCGATCGCAACAATTCGATCGCGCGTTCAAAGTCCCCATCCCCACTAAAAAGCACGACTCGATTATACTGTTCGCAGGTATTAAACATATCGACCACAATTTCAATATCGAGATTGGCTTTTTGGGAATAACGCCCAGAATTATCGTCGTAATATTCTTTAAGAATCTTCGTCCGTACCGTATACCCCAAACTGATTAAAGCATCCCGAAAACCGCGCTGATCTTGGGGGTCTTTTAGTCCGGTGTACCAAAACGCATTGACTAAAGTTACATAGGGTTCGCTTTTGAAATACTCGAGAACGCGACGGGGATCGAAAAACCAACCATTTTTTTGTTGAGCATAGAACATATTGTTTCCGTCCACAAAGACAGAAAGACGATCCTTAATAAAATGCATAAATAGGAATACCTGAGATTAGAAAATAAGCAACTTTGTTGCAACCTAATATTTTAGCAACTTTCCATTCCAAAAAGTCCCAATTTTTGCGCTACCTGTTTTTCTGCCTAGCGACAGCCTTCAAGCAAAAGACAATTTTGTTACCAGTCCGAGGATTTCCTCGCGACAGAGGAGTGCAGAAGGAGAGTTAAAGACGATTCGCGATCGCGATCGAACAGATAGCTGTAGGAAAATATTATTGAGAGCGAGGTAATGGCAAAAAAATATCGAAAGGCTTGACCTCGAAACTATTCTCGAGATAGCCAAAGCCGGATAAGCATAAATTTTTCATTAGCTGTAGGAAGTCAACTTAGGCTGAGGCTCGACCTAGAAAGAGTGACAAGCCTCGAGGGGGGTATTAACATTTGAGAGCCGCTCCGGTGGGAGTCGCGTGACGGAACTAATTTAAGATTAAATTAAGAAATACTATACACGAACCGCTCCTGACAATCCCCAGCGCCAAAACGCCAGACATTGCAGGTGAGGTCGCTCTAAATGGTTCACTACGGATCGTAGCAGGATTTTGGGCTTTTTAAGGCGCTCGGCATCGGAGTTAAGTCAGGGAGCCAATCTCAGAACAAGGCTTGACAAAATTAATAAATTGCGTACATTTCCCCTCGAGATTCAAGACGACCCTCAGACGCGGAAAATCGAGCCAACCCATCTGTATCCAAACTGGACTAAACTGGTCACAACCTTTTTTTCTACCCTAAATTCTTCGCTCGATCGCTCTCAATCATACATAAATGCATACAACCACTCCCCGCGAACAAGTCGATCTCATTGTTTATAACCAACACCACGACCCCTTTCAAATCCTCGGTCCCCATCCGGTCGAGCAAAATGGGGACAGTCCCAATCAGTGGGTCGTTCGCGCCTATCTCCCCAAAGCATCTGCCGCTTGGGTCATCTGTCCGGACGAGCGCAAAGAGTATTCCATGCAATCCGTCCATCATCCCAACTTTTTTGAATGCGCGATCGCAACAGAAGAACTCGCTAACTACCAACTCCGCATCCAAGAAGGAGAACACGAGCGCGTCACCTACGACCCCTATGCCTTCCGCTCCCCCAAACTCACCGAGTTTGACCTCCACCTCTTCACCGAAGGCAACCATCACCGCATTTACGAAAAACTCGGCGCTCACCCCACTGAAATCGACGGTATCACAGGCGTTTACTTCGCAGTTTGGGCCCCTAGCGCTCGCAACGTTTCAGTTCTGGGCGACTTCAACCAGTGGGACGGACGACAGCATCAAATGCGCAAAAAGGGAAATGGAACCTGGGAACTCTTCATTCCCGAACTCGGTGTCGGCACTTCCTATAAATACGAAATTAAAAACCAAGAAGGTCACATCTACGAAAAATCCGACCCCTATGGTTTTCAGCAAGAAGTTCGCCCCAAAACCGCCTCTATCGTCGCTAACCTCGATAACTACCAATGGAATGACAGCGATTGGCTAGAAAAGCGCCGCCATACCGAACCTCTCACGCAACCCGTCTCGGTCTATGAAGTTCACATCGGTTCTTGGTTGCACGAATCTTACGACAACCCGCCCCGCCACCTCCACGGCGAAGGTCAATCGATAGCCGTTAACGAATATAAATACGGCGCGCGCTATCTAACCTACTACGAACTGGCTGAAAAATTAATCCCCTACGTCAAAGAACTGGGTTACACCCACATCGAACTCTTACCCATTGCCGAACATCCCTTCGATGGCTCTTGGGGGTATCAAGTTACGGGGTATTACGCGCCAACCTCGCGTTTTGGCACTCCAGAAGATTTCATGTATTTTGTAGACCAATGTCACAAAAACGATATTGGCGTAATTGTAGACTGGGTTCCCGGACATTTCCCCAAAGACGGACACGGTTTAGCATTTTTTGATGGAACTCACCTTTACGAACATGGCGATCCTCGCAAGGGCGAACATAAAGAGTGGGGAACGCTAGTTTTTAATTACTCTCGCAACGAAGTCCGCAACTTCTTAGTTGCCAATGCTCTTTTTTGGTTCGATAAATACCACATTGATGGCATTCGCGTGGATGCGGTTGCTTCCATGCTTTATCTCGATTACTGTCGAAATCCGGGCGAGTGGGTCACGAATGAATATGGCGGTCGGGAAAATCTAGAAGCAGCAGATTTCTTGCGTCAGGTGAACTCGGTTTTATTTAGTTATTTTCCCGGCGTAATTTCTGTTGCTGAAGAATCGACTTCTTGGCCGATGGTATCTTGGCCGACTTACGCAGGGGGATTAGGCTTCAATTTGAAGTGGAATATGGGCTGGATGCACGATATGTTGGATTATTTCCACATGGATCCGTGGTTCCGACAGTTCCACCAAAACAACATTACGTTTAGTATGTGGTACAACCACAGCGAGAATTATATGTTGGCGCTTTCCCACGATGAAGTGGTTCACGGGAAAAGTTCCATGATTGGCAAAATGCCCGGGGATACGTGGCAAAAGTTGGCGAACGTTCGCTGCTTGTTTTCGTATATGTACGCCCATCCCGGTAAGAAAACCATGTTTATGAGCATGGAATTGGGACAATGGGGTGAGTGGAATGTGTGGAGCGACTTGGACTGGGAGCTTTTGCAGTACGAACCGCACCAACAATTAAAACAGTTCTTCTGCGCGCTGAATTTGTTGTATAAAACCGAGCCAGCTTTGTACAGCCGAGATTTCGAGCAAGAAGGGTTTGAGTGGATCGATTGTAGCGATAATCGTCATAGCGTCGTCTCTTTTATGCGTCGCGCGAAAGAAAGCGATGAGTTTATTGTTGTCGTTTGCAATTTTACGCCCCAACCTTACAGTCACTACCGAATTGGCGTACCAGAGGCTGGCTTTTATGCGGAAATTTTCAACAGCGATGCCAAACCTTTTGGTGGAAGCAATATGGGGAATTTAGGCGGAAAGTGGACGGAGGAGTGGTCGTTCCACGAGCATCCCTATTCTCTTGATTTGTGTTTGCCACCTTTGGGCGTTTTGATGTTTAAGTGGGAACCTAAAGAAGAGGTCGATGCTTAACTAAAATTTGGCAATTCTCGCGCCAGCAGGGCGAAGCTTCATTGACTCAGTTGGCGCGGGAGGTCAAATTTAGAAGAAAATTTTCGATGAGAGACGGTAGAGCATTCTGCGATCGCAACAACTTCGCCCTCTTGCTTTAAAAAATTGACCTAATCTTACCGAAGGTTAAAGTAGGCTGAAATTCGAGCGCCGGACGCTCCAACTTGGTTTAAGGTGTATAGAGCGCGATCGCGGGTGAATTCAATCAGAGTAAGCTATTTGCCCCCTCTGCCCCTTCCCCCGCACGCCACATCCTAACCCATAACCCCAAACCGAACCGATCCAGTTCTTAGTAACCTTAGCCATGAATCTAGAAAATTTTCCCTGGCTAACCACGATTATCCTGTTTCCCATTGCTGCCGCAATGCTGATTCCGATTATTCCGGATAAAGACGGCAAAACCGTGCGATGGTACGCTTTGGTTATCGGGTTAATCGACTTTGCCTTTATCGTTTACGCATTCTGTACTGGGTATGACTTCTCCAACCCCAACCTGCAACTGGTAGAAAGTTACACCTGGCTGCCGGAACTCGACTTGAAATGGTCGGTTGGAGCCGATGGCCTCTCCATGCCTTTAATTTTGCTCACCGGCTTTATTACCACCTTAGCAACGATGGCCGCTTGGCCCGTCACGCTCAAGCCGAAACTCTTCTACTTCTTGATGCTCGCAATGTACGGCGGACAGATTGCCGTTTTCGCCGTTCAGGATCTGCTGCTCTTTTTCCTGGTATGGGAGTTGGAGTTGGTGCCGGTGTACTTGATTTTAGCGATTTGGGGCGGGAAAAAGCGCCTCTACGCCGCGACTAAATTTATTCTCTACACGGCGGGGGGATCGCTATTTATCCTGATTGCAGCGCTAACGATGGCGTTTTACGGCGATACGACGACTTTCGATATGAGCGCGATCGCAGCCAAGGATTTCCCCATTAAACTACAACTTCTCCTCTACGGCGGTTTTCTCATCGCTTACGGTGTAAAACTGCCCATCTTCCCCCTTCATACCTGGCTGCCGGACGCGCACGGCGAAGCCACTGCCCCCGCCCATATGTTACTGGCGGGCATCCTCTTAAAAATGGGCGGATATGCCCTGCTTCGCATGAACGCGGGAATGCTACCCGACGCTCACGCGACCTTCGCCCCCGTCCTCGTTATTCTGGGGGTGGTGAATATTATCTACGCCGCGCTTACCTCTTTTGCTCAACGCAATCTCAAGCGCAAAATTGCCTATTCTTCCATCTCCCACATGGGATTCGTGCTGATTGGGATGGCATCTTTTACGCCCTTGGGAATCAGCGGCGCAGTGCTGCAAATGATTTCCCACGGCTTAATTGGGGCGAGCTTATTCTTTATGGTCGGCTGTACCTACGATCGCACCCATACGCTGATGTTAGATGAAATGGGCGGCGTAGGGCAGAAAATGAAGAAAGTCTTCGCGATGTGGACGGCTTGTTCTTTGGCTTCTCTCGCGTTGCCGGGAATGAGCGGTTTTGTCGCCGAATTGATGGTATTTGTCGGTTTCGCCACCAGCGATGCCTATAGCCTCCCCTTCCGAGTGATTGTCGTTCTCTTAGCAGCGGTAGGCGTAATTCTCACGCCGGTTTACCTGCTCTCGATGCTGCGAGAAATCTTCTACGGTAAAGAAAATCCAGAGCTTGCCGACGAATCGCTTATCGACGCAGAACCGCGCGAAGTGTTTATTATTGCTTGCTTACTCGTTCCCATTATTGGGATTGGATTTTACCCGAAAATTGCAACGCAGATTTACGATTCAACTACGACAGCTTTAACGCAACGGTTGCGCGCCTCCGTTCCGACTTTAGCAGCCTCGAATGCTATGACGGGGCAGTCTCAATCTCTTGCCGTTTTGCGCGCGCCAGAAATTCGTTAAAAGGCGCGATCGCACTGAGGTTAAAACCGGGTTTCTCGTTACAATAAGCCAGCGGTTATTGTTAATTGAGAAGCCCGGTTTTTCTCACGATGAAGAAATGGAAATGGCTTAAAATTGCGATCGCGGGCTTCCTGATTTTCGCTCTGGCGCGATTCGGACTGCCCTTAGCCAAATCGGGATGCTGGCTCGATTGGTGTCCCTTCGCTTCCTATTCTTCTCCCAGTCTTCCCCTCTCGGGATCGGCAGCCTCAGAAGTCGGTTTAAATTATTCCCAATTATCTCTTTTTCTCTCCCATAAAAACTTCAAAAAAGCCGATCGCGAAACCGCTGAAAAAATCCTCCAAGCTGTCAATAAACAGAAGTTTGGGATGCTAGAATCAAAAGATATTAAAAACTTCCCCTGTCAAGATTTACGCACCCTCAATAATCTTTGGCTCCACCACAGCCAAGGGAAATTTGGCTTCACCGTTCAACAGCAACTCTACGCCTCAATTCATAACGAATTGCAGCAACAATCGCCGCGCAATCCTTATCTTAATTCCGATTCCTTCGATCGCTTTGCCGAACGGGTAGAATGGAAACGCGCCAATCGACCGTACCTCGAACCGAAAGACGAATTACCGCTCAATCCCGCAGGAAAACCCGGACACCTCCCCCGGTATTATCTCCAGTTAAAAGTTCATCGCTGCTGCCGGGAATTTGTTGCGGGAACGCTATGTTTTCTATGTCGATCTCCTTTAAGTACGGCTCCTGAAATGATGCAAGAGTTTTCAGAACGCACGAAAAGTTGTTATTTAAAATCGGGTTGAAGATTGATGAGCAATGAAGCCAATACTTGCCGCAAGTATGTAGAATCTAAGTTATTCTTGACTACACCCGAGAATAAGTCCGCACCCTCTACCGTTCTACCCTAGAGAGCCGGTCAACCTACTCAGTCATGGGCAAAATTGCGCTGGTGGGCATTGCCGCCTTGATGCCCTTTTTTTTAGGTTCAATCCCAGAAACGGCAATGCCCACCCTACGATAGAGCGTGTTTGACCGATGAAAAGGGTTCTGCAACGTTGGGCTGATCCCGAACAGCGATCGCAAATTATTGATTTGTTAGCAGAACGGGGATAAACTTTGAAAACTCGAAGGAGGCAACGAACCAACCGGACGCTGACCCGTTCGATAGCACAACCCCATTGGGATGTAGCCAGGGATGCTGAGGGAAAGGATAAGGCTTGGCGGGTAGCTGATACCAATTCTCAGTTACGATGCACTAAATTTTTCGTCGTAGGGGCATAACATTGTTATGCCCTCTTCGGGAATCATGCAAAATCAATGAGAATTGGTATGAGATTATGGCAGAGATTCAAGGAATTTTGGAGAACTAATTGAAATGAGCATCGAGCAAACAGTATTAGAAAAATTACGGCAGTTGCCTCTAGATAAACAGCAGGAGTTACTGGATTTTGCTGAATTTTTATACCAAAAAATAACAAATAAGTCTTCTTTAAGGAGTGTTAGGGGATTATGTGCCGATTTGAAGGTAGATATTACTGAGAAAGAGATTGCTAAAGCGCGAAAAGAAATGTGGGGTAATTTTCCAAGGGATATCATCTAATGACATCAGTTGTAGCGGATACACATACTTTAATTTGGTATATTTTTGATTTACCAAGATTATCAGAAGCCGCATTAACCGCATTAGAACAAGCAGTTAATGCAGGAAATCCTATTTATGTATCAGCTATCTCAATCGTAGAAATTGCTTATTTGGTTGAGAAGGGACGCTTAGAAGAAGAAGTCCTGACCCGTATTTTAAATGCTTTGGACGACCCCAACGTTGGTATTACCCTAGCACCTCTAGAACGTAATGTGTCGGCAACGATTCGACAAATTGACCGTGTAATAGTTCCGGATATGCCAGATAGGATTATTGCTGCTACAGCTTTGTCTTTAGGTTTTCCTCTTGTTACTCGCGATCTGAAAATTCAGGGGTTAACTAACATTCATACGATTTGGTGAAGATGTAGCGGATATTTTGCAGAAGGATCGGCGGGTGGTAGAGACTATGGCAGAGATTCAAGAAATAATGTATAAAAATTGGTAGTGGCTCTACACCTAGAGAGCCGGTCAACTACTCGATCGCGGGCAAAATTACGCGGGTGGGCATTGCCGACTTTATGCCTTTTTTTTAGGTTCAATCCCAGAAACGGCAATGCCCACCCTACGATAGAGCGTGTTTGACTTCAACGGATAGCCGCGCGAATCTCGTCCCGTTTCGCTGCCACTGCACCCCCCACTAACAATTCCTCCGCCCGTTGCAATCCCACTGCAAAATCGTCGCAAACGCCACAGCGCCAGAGGTAGAAGCCGCTATTCCAAACAATCGCGCGGAACAATTCTGAAGGTTTCCCCGCCAGTACCGTTTCGAGTTGTGCGAACAATTCTTGCTCCGACTCTAACGCTACATCTTTTCCGGCAAAACCATAATCGTGGGGATTGAGCTTGAGATACTTAAATCCTGCTTCGCTATCGGGCTGACTGGCAACAACGATGGTTGTTTGCGACAGGCGCAAATCGCAACTCCCCTCTAACCCTTTCACTAAGGTATAGTCTCTCTGTCCGCGTTCGGCGAAGGCAACTTTCATCATCGCTTCGGTGGGCGGATGAACGTAACCGGCAATCAGATGGTGCGAACCGGCATAAGGCGACCACATGAGTTCTAATGTGGCGAGGGGCGGGCGTTTGCCGATTTGGTCGCGGTAGGGAACGAGGGCGGCGGCGAGGGGGAATTGTTCGGATATATGAACGAAGGTAAATCCAGTTTGCTCGAGCAAGGTTTGTAGTTGAGAGGCGTTGCGGTGTGCGAACTCCAATCCGAGTCCGCGCCAAATAGCGACGAGGGGAATACCGTATTTGGTGGGCATGATATCGCCGCCGTGGAGGATGACGTTTACGCCCGTTGCTGCGAGGAGTAAGGCGGTAATTGGGGTTAAGGGGGCGGTGCGACTGCGCCCGTCGTAGGGAATGCCAAAAACGACAACGGGGTAAAGAGAGGGAGGGAGCGGTTGCAGTTTGTGGCTCAATTCGTCGTAGCTATCTAACATCCCGGCGAGTTCGATACCGGTGGGACGTTTGATGCGATGGGCGATGAGGAATGCACCAATTTGAGCGGGGGTGGCTTCTTGGGTTAACATCATCCCGGCGGCGATCGCGGCTTCGCTTCGGGTTAAATCTTTTTTAGTATGTTGACCGCTCCCGACTTTTTTTAAGAGTTCTCTAAATTGGTTGCTCATAGGAATTATGAATTATGAGTTATGAATTATAAATGGTGAGTTATGAATTATGAATTATGAGTTATGAGTTATGAGGGATGAATTGGGAATGGTGAATTAAAGGATTAGTTAAAGCTTAGGATAAAAACTGCGAACAAGCGCTATAAATGCCGCCCAGTGTTAATTGTTTTAGCACAAAAGGTCGGCAAGCGCTGTCCGGTTTTGATAGTTTTCCTTTGAAGCTAGGATGCGATCGCGTCGTTAGGCGAGTTAGGAAAGCGTTTGAGTGCTGCGATCGCGTGCAATTTTACGCTATTTTTAGGAGAGTTGGCCAGGAGTTGCAAAACGGATATCCCTTTTTTATCTTGCAATTGTCCGAGACTGTGGGCTAGGGCTTGCTCGATCTGCATTTTAACGAGTTGGGGATGTTGACTTTCATAAAAATCGAGCAAAATCCTTGCTGCTTGTCCTTTGAGCGCTTCAGAGCGAATTCTACCGAGGGCGCGAAGGAGGGCGAGAATTCCTTGCTCGGACAGGAAAGGTAATGCTTGCTGTAAATAAGCTAAACTGCTGGCAGTTTCTCGCCATGCTAGGGCTTGAATCAGCGTTAGTTGTAGGGGGACTGGGGTAAGCGGAGATTGGAGCGTTTCGGATAAGTAGCATTCGGCTTCCTCCCCCGGCATTTTCCCGATCGCGATCGCGGCTTGCTGGCAAACTTCGAGATGAAAATCGTAAAGCAGCGGCCGTAAATGCGCCAATAAGTTATATTCTGCGGCTGAATCTGCCCGAAATCCCAGCCCGATCGCGGCTTCTTTACGAATGGGCGCTTCTAAGTCGCCTAATGCTTCAATTAAGACTGAAATAATGCGAGGATCGCGGAAGTTCGCTAAGGCTTCAATTGCGGTTGCCCGCAGGGTTGCATCGGGGGCGCGCGCTATCGTTAATAAGGGTGCGATCGCTTCGGGAGAGTGAATTTGCGCTAACGCGCGCGCTGCGACTCGTTGCAGGGGGGAACACTCCAGTAGCGGCGCGAGAACGCGAACGGCAGCCGCACCGAAATTTGCTAAAGCGTTGGCGGCAATCTCGATTAAATCGCTATCTTCTGTCGTCGCTAGCACTTGCGCTAATGCGAGAATGGCATCGTCGCGATCGAATCCGGCTAAAATGCGAGCGGCAAACCAGCGCTCCTCTAAATCAGCGCTTTCATCTTGAATAATCTCTGCTAGCGGCGCGATCGCCATTGTCCCTAATTTGGGAATAATTTTAGCGACTTCCCACCGTTCCTTAAAGTCACCCCGTTCCAAAACAGTCAAGCCAAGTTCTAAGAGCGTTTCTTGGGTTTCCTTGCTGCAACTGTCGTTCGTGCAGAGAATTAATTGCTGCAAGCACTGCTCGACGAAAGTAAGACGCTCTTGCGCTCCGCCTTTAATATCTTGTTTGTGGGGAGGATTCATGCTAGGAGGTTAACCTTTAAAGATTGCGTTTTATTACAATGTCAGCATCTTAATCACTTGCACCGTAGAACTTTAGTAATCTTCCATACAGAATTTTTTAAATCATGCACTTTAAGAAATAGATTGATTCTTTTATTGCATTGTGCCGAGGGGGTGCGGTTGCTCGAACTGATGAAGATCGCCGATCGCTTGTACCCAGCCAGCGACCAAAGCAGCTTTGAGCCGATCGCCTTTTTCCCGGGTTGCGATCGTTGCATCGCCCAAAACGCCACTTTTGCTTAAATCCTGCGTCGCCCAAGCGAAGGGCAAACGTCCTTCCATGCTCAAGAGGCTATTTTGAGGCAGATTTTGGGGAAATTCAAAGACGGCGCGCTCCATTTTCACCCAATCGGGCAATAAAGAGAGCATTAAGCTAGTTTCAATGCCGCCTGCATGGATTCCCCATTCGATTTCTTTGCGATCGAATAACGCCTCCGCGACTTCCGCGACTTGGGGAACATTCCACAAAAAGAGCGGAAAAACGCAAAAATCGCCGTACTTGAGGTGAATATCCCGCGCTGCGATCGCCAGAACCTCCGGTTGTCCGCCGTGAGCGTTAACAAAGGCTAATTTACGAAAACCAGCGCGGTACAAGCTATCAGCGAGATCCATCAAGATCGCGAGTAACGTCGTTGCTGAGAGCGAAATCGTACCGGGAAAGTGCCAATGCTCGTTCGATTTGCCGTAGTATAGCGTCGGTAGCGCGTAGGCGGGGATATCTGAGTCTAACACCTCTAAAGCAGCGCCGAGAATGCCCGATGCGATCGCAGCATCCACCGCTAAGGGTAAATGAGGGCCGTGCTGTTCGATCGCGCCAATCGGCTGGAGAATCACTGTATTGGCGCGATCTGGAATTGCTTCAATATCCGTCTGCGTTAGGTAAGGATAATAGCGTTCTGGAGGAATAAAACCGTGAATCATCAGAAAAAAAACAATTTTGAACGAGCGGATGTGAGATTTATCAGCGTCAGTACAATCGTATGGAGCTAAACGCTTTGTTTCCTAACATACTCCGAATCGCTCGCCGCTTCCACCCGCGATAAATCTTCTAATAAAGAAATCTTTAAATTTTTCGCTTGCAGATTTTGGGGCTGCGCTAACACAGTTCCCAGCGCATCTAAGAATGCCTATCTCAACCTTCTTCGCGTCGATGGCAACCTCACCTTAGTCGGCGCTTCCCCAAATCCCCATGATGTTGCTGCTTTTAACCTGATTATGGGTCGCCGCAGTCTTTCTGGCTCTAACATTGGCGGTATTGCCGAAACCCAGGAAATGCTCGATTTTTGCGGCGAACACAATATCACTGCCGATGTGGAAGTGATTCCCATTCAGAAGGTTAATGAAGCCTACGAGCGATTACTGAAGTCCGATGTGAAGTACCGCTTTGCGATCGATATGGCATCGCTGAAATCTGAGTAACCGAAGAGCGATCGCGTAGCAACCCAAACTCGATCTTTTAACAACTACGGGTAGAGGAGGCAAGCTTGGAAACGAACCGCTTGGAGGCATTCAGCGACGGTGTTTTCGCGATCGCGATTACCCTGCTGGTACTCGAAATCAAAGTTCCGCCTCCCAGTACAGCCCTCGGAGCAGCACTCCTCCAGCTTTGGCCGTCCTATCTTGCCTACGTCGTGAGCTTCCTGGCGATCGGTGCGATCGCGCTGGGCTGCATGGGGCTGAACTATGGCTGTAGTAATACCCTCAGCAAGCAAGAAAGTATCTCTCTACTGCAAGCGCCGGTAGAACGTTGCCCATCACCCGCCGTAGATAACCTCTGCATCATAACCGATCAACTCTCGGCGGTCGGTGTGCATGGGCGTTGTTGTGCGGCATTGCCAACCCCTGTAGACTTTACATGACCAACCGGCGATCGCCATACCATTGACTCAAATCCTGTTCAATTTCATCCAGAATGGCGATCGCATCCATAATTGACTTTGCATCAGCTGTTAACAAAGCAAACACTGACTCAACCCGTTGTTGATAGTCTTGTGGACACAGCGCAAAACTGTTGGCAACTGCCACCGCGCCTTTCTCGTTCAATAAGTACTCTTCATTGAGTGCAAATAATGCCTGATTTATACAAGCCACGCTGCGGAAACAACACCCTGCGGCATAGGCAACGTCACCGCGTGCAACAGCCTTTCCCGCAATGAACAGTGAAAAACTAATTTCCCAGGCAAACGTGTTGATTGTTGCTTGTTTAAGCTGACTTGGATAGAGAGTTGTCCTAGTCTTTAAAGCGTCTAGAACGCCATGCGGATCATAAAGCGGCAAACCAATTGCCACTTCACCCATATAAATAGAGGATACAAAGCCGTGGGGATGACCAGGCTGATAATCAATTGTAATTTGCCCAGCATGGCAATCATCAATGACACGGCTAACCTGAGCCACATCACGATAGAGAAAGTCTACTGGGACACCTTCTACCTGTAGCCAACCACCGCCATTAATCCATTTTCCCCATCCTCCAATTGGGGTGATTAAATTTTGGCGATGAGTGTCGTCAATTTCAGAGGCAAGGCGATTGAGCGCAACTAAATCAAGTGGATTCTCTGGCTTGTAGTAAATTCCCAGATCTACATCTGACTTCTGTGTAGGGTTGCCTCGTGCCCTTGAACCACCTAGAGCGATCGCTGCAATTCCCTGAACTGACTGCAAACGATCGACAACAGAGTGGATAAACTGAGGCAATTGCTGATTCATGTTGGCTCCGTTTTCGCCATCAGTTCAAAACCATCTCACATTCGATGCTAACAGACAAGCTTCAAGTAACACCCCCACCGATATCTAAGCCGCACAACTACTTATTGTACCGACTTTTTCTGGATAATCAACCCCTATGGGACAAAAAGCAGAAAGTTTCCGTATAATCCCCTTGTAGGGAATGTTATCCAGAAACATTCTGAATATCCCCCAATGGAAAAACCCCCTAAAAAACTCCTTGAACAAGTCTGTGATGTCATTCGTGTGAAGCATTACTCTTACAAAACTGAAAAAAGTTAAATTAATTGGATTAAACGCTATATTCTCTTCCATAATAAACGCCACCCACGAGAAATAGGTGGAAAAGAAATTGAAGAATTTTTAACTTATCTGGCTGTTGAAGAAAATGTGGCAGCTTCTACTCAAAATCAGGCTTTAAGTGCTGTTTTATTTCTCTATAAAGAAGTTCTTAAACAGGAATTAGATTTACAGGTTGATGCAGTCCGGGCAAAAAAAAGTCGTTATGTACCAACCGTTCTGACAAAAGGGGAAGTTCTAGCCATTATTAATCATTTATCGGGAGTTCATCAATTAATCGTTAAATTGCTTTATGGGACAGGATTACGTCAAACGGAATGTTTACAGTTACGGGTTAAAGATATCGTGACTGGGTTTGGCAATTTGTTTTTCCGCTCGTTGTTCAAGCCATTTATAGTAGTGAGCGAACAATTCATCGACGGGCGATTCATATTCATAAATGATAACCCACCCACATTCGGGTTCCAAGGTATTTGTTGCCTCATCCTGTGTAACGGCGAGGAGACCGCCAACCAATCGCATTTCGGTTTCCTGTGTGCCCCAATGCACGGTAAGTGGCACGGAAGTCATGCAATTCGGAATTGCACCAATACCAATCCCCTGCGGATCCTCCCAACGCTCTTGCCGATGTTGTTTGTCATCAATCTCCAGTCGCTGCTTCCAATCATTGAGAAACGGGTTGAAGTAAAGTTGTTCGCGGTCGTTTTTGAAGTATGGGAACAAGACATTTGCCCAGCCAGTCATGACGGCACGCCCTGAACCGCTGTTGTACCGAAACATTGATTTCCAAAACTCGTCGTCCACCTTTCCGCGTTTAGCATTACAGAACTGCTCAAGAATCGGGTCGAGCGCATTGATCCAATCTTCAAGTCCAAATTCAGCGAATTGTTGAGCGAGTCGCCGGAGTTTATTCCAATCCTGTTCCGTCCCCGCAAGTGTGATCCGAGGAATGCCGCATCCGCCAAAAAAATCGTACTTGAAGTACGATTTGAATGTGTCCATTGCCATCAGGTTTGACGCAGCAACCTCCGTCGGGCCGGTTGTGGAAAAATCAGCGCGGACGATTTTGCCGAGGCCACCCGTATGTTCGTCAATTTGATCCGCAAACGCCGCAAACACTTCCGGCCATGGATTCTCCCTCCCGAGTGAGAAATCCATTCGGGTAACCGTCAGTTTTTTTTTGCCAGAATGGCTAACGAATCTGTGACGGAGTTCTTCAGCGTTCTCGTTTACATGAAGTGCGAACCCACGTGCGAGAGTAATCCACAATGCGTCTGGCGTGAGACGAAGGGGGACATGGTCGTAAAACGAGTAGGTTAGCGCTTTGATAAGGGCGTGATCGTCGTCGCACGAAACCACCGGATTGCGCGGTAGCCAGTGTTGCTCAATGGGCCGCCGGAGCGCAGTGCGAAGTTCACCAACGTAGTCCACAATCTCGCGATCGCGTTTCTTCGTTACCTCAGGTGAGACGTTAAATGTTGTGTCAGACATGATTGAGGCAAATAAGGAGTAGCCTACTTATAGATTAACCTTGATGAACTAGATCTAGCTAATCTCGATCGAGATTTATTAAAGATTGAAAACCTCTTGGTTTTACCACACTCCTCAACCAAGACGTTAAGCTTTCTTCAGCTATCGCTTCTTACAAATAGCCTTCCAACTACCTCCCCACAAATAGCTTAGTCTGTCTAACTACTTATTGTACCGACTTGTTCTGGATAATTAACCCCTATGGGACAAAAAGCAGAAAGTTTCCGTATAATCCCCTTGTAAGGAATGTTATCCAGAAGCTTTTGCAAGTCTCACAAGGTTTTATAAGCCATTGGAAAAATCGGGTTATCTTCGAGAGCGCAAAGATTCTCAAGCTAAGATAGCGTAGATCGCCGGATAGGTTATTGCAACATGGAAATTCAACAATTGTCGGCTTCAGGCGAGCAAAACAGACGACCCCTGACGGAAATTAAAGGAATTATCCTTGCAGGCGGTCAAGGTTCCCGCCTCGAACCCCTCACCGAAGTCACCAACAAACATTTGTTACCCGTCGGACGCGAACCGATGATTTGGCATCCCGTCAAACAGTTGGTGAGTGCTGGGGTGCGCGATATTTTGGTCGTCACTTCTACCAACCATATGGGCGATGTCGTGAACTCGCTCGGTTCTGGGCGGCGGATGGGCTGCGAATTTACTTACCGAGTCCAAGAACAGCCTCAAGGAATTGCCGACGCACTTTCTTTAGCAGAAACTTTTGCTAGCGGTAAAAAAATTGTAGTTTTGCTAGGAGATAATATTTTTGAGTATTCAATTCGTCCCCATTTAGAAAGCTTTTTACAGCAGGAAAAAGGCGCGAGAATTTTACTGAAGGAAGTGGGCGATCCGGAACGATTTGCTGTTGCTGCTTTGGACGAACAACGCATTCTTGAAATCGAGGAAAAACCGGCAAATCCTAAAACGAATTATGCGGTTGTCGGTTGTTATATGTATGACGAACAAGTTTTTGATATTATCCGCACGCTTCAACCTTCTGGGCGCGGTGAATATGAAATTACGAGCGTTAATGATGTTTATCGCCAGCGACAACAGTTAGAATTTAGCTTTGTGCGCGGTCGTTGGGCGGATGCAGGCACGTTTGAATCGTTAAATGAAGCCAATCAAATGTTACTGTCAGTTCGCAATCAAATTTTGACTGAATAGTTCGTAATTCGTAGTTCGTAATTCGTAATTCGTAATTCATCCTTCACCCTTCATCACTCATATATTTTCGATTCAGGTGCGATCGACTATAATCTCGGACAGGCCTGTCATCTTAATACTGTATGTCCGACCAACCGCGTACTCGCCAAGAACTCTACGATCGCGTCCGTGCTATGGGTAAGGAGCAGTTTATCCTTGAGGAGATGATTCGCTTCGGATTTTGGCCTGCTGAAGGGGAAATGCCCGAAGACCCGGCGGATGAAATTCGGCGTAAAGCGCAGATTCAGCAAGAACTAACGCAGTTGCGCCAGCAAAACCGCTCGTTACAGGATGAAGCGGCGGCGCGCAAGCGATTATTGCAGGAAAGACTGGCAGAGTCGCGGCGCAAGCGGCAGGAAACCAAGGAACGGCGGGAACGAGAACGCCAGGAACGGGCGGCAGCTTGGCGGGAACGACAGCAGCAGGATATCGGCTATTTGGGTGAGGGCGTATCGGCGGGGCTGAATGAGAGGGATTGCCGTGAGGAACGTTTACAGGCGCGCGGTTTGCCGATTTTGAAGAATGCGGCGCAAATTGCCGAGGCAATGGGGATTTCAGTGGGACAGTTGCGATTTTTGGCGTTTAATCGCAAAACGTCGAAGATTTCTCACTATGTTTGCTTCAATATTCCTAAAAAGACGGGCGGGGTGCGTCGGATTTCGGCCCCGATGCCGAAGCTAAAGGCAGCACAACATTGGGTTTTTGTCAATATTTTGGAACGGGTGGAAGTGGGGGAGGCGGCACACGGGTTTTTGCGCGATCGCTCGATTGTCACTAACGCGCAGCCTCACGTCGGTGCAGAGGTTATTATTAATTTTGACCTGAAGGATTTCTTTCCTTCTATTTCCTACAAGCGCGTCAAAGGGTTGTTTCGCGCGATCGGCTATTCGGAGGCGGCAGCAACGATCTTTGCGCTTTTGTGTACGGAAGCGGATACCGTAGCCGTGGAACTCGACGGTACAACCTACTATGTTGCCACGGGCGATCGCCACCTCCCCCAAGGTTCTCCTGCCTCTCCCGCCCTCAGCAATGTTCTCTGTCGCCGTCTGGATAAGCGTTTGAGTGCGATGGCTGCTGAATGCGGGTTTACTTACACTCGCTACGCCGACGATCTCACGTTTTCTGCTTCGGGGGAAAGTTTGCGGCATCTGTGCAATATTATGCGGCGAACCGAAGCGATTGTCACCCATGAAGGATTTGCGATTAACCCGGAGAAAACGAGGATTTTGCGCCGCAAATCGAGTCAGATGGAAGTGACGGGCGTAGTCGTTAATGAATTTCCGAATTGCGATCGCGCCACCCTCAAACGCTTCCGCGCGACTCTATTTCACATCGAACGCGATGGCATTGAAGGCAAACATTGGGGCAATTCTAACAACGTCCTAGCAGCAATTCAAGGCTTTGCGAGTTTTGTTGCGATGGTTAATCCCGAAAAAGGGCGCGAATTTCAAGCGCAAATCCAGCGCATCAAAGCCCAAATTCAGCCGCAAAGCGTTACTCCTACTGGAATCATTGTTGAATGCTACAAAAAGGGCAGCCAGTTAAAAGTTCGCGTTGTTTCGCCGGGATATAATTCCGATTGGAACGTGCAATTTCCTCGCAATTTGCGGGAGGAGGGAGCGCGTTTTATTGTGGAAGAGTTGCAAGAAGATGTTCGAGGTGGATTTTATCGAGCGGGGGGGAAAATAGAGCGTATGAATTCTGAGTTATGAGTGATGAATTATGAATGTTGAAAGTAGGGTGCGTTAGCGGAGCGTAACGCACCATCAAACAGTAAGCCAAGACTCATTTAAATGATGAATTATGAAGGCTGAAATAGCGCTATAACGAGCTTTTAAACTCCTTTAAAAGAATTGACTGTATCGACGGGTGTCTCTCTACTACTTCTTTGACGGAGGCGACTGACTAAACCGATCGCAATTCCTAAAACAATGAGACTGCCGCCTAACAACTGAGACTGAGTTGGGACTTCTCCAAGTAGTAAAAATGCGATCGCAATGGCAGCGATGGGATTAAAGGAACTCGCGATCGCAATCTCGGCTGAAGTCGCACCTTTTAGCGCAGTAAACCAACACAGTTGACCGCCAACGACAATTAAACCGCCATAAAGCAACATCCATTGCCACAGAAACGGCGAAAAAGCTTCAGCAAAATGCGCCATCCCAAATAACTTTATCGCCAGAGTAAAAAAGAAAATTGTGCCTAAAGTCGTGCGAAAAATCGTAAAAATTCCCAAAGGAATCTGTTGGAGGCGCGATTGACTGATAAGAGTCGAAATGGAAAGAAAAATTGCCGCGATCGCAGCCATTAACTCTCCTTGACCGATAATAAGTCCAGAACCCCCCATTTTCATCGTTGCCGTTGAATTGGTTAAAACTGCCGTCACCACCACTCCACAGAACGATACCAGCGAACCCATTGCCGTCCAAACATTGACGCGCTCGCCCAAAAAGATAACACTTAAGATTAAAGTCAGGGGTGTTTCCAAACGACTTATCAACACGACGTTTGTCACCATTGTTTTTTCAAGCGCCATGAAAAAAAGACCGGGCGCGATCGCGCTTGCAAGCACTGCTGTAACAGCCATCGCCAACCAATCTCCCCTCTTCAATCGCGCCAAATTATTACGATTCCAATGTCGAATAAATAGGGGAAGCAGCACCAACAAAGCGCAAAGATTGCCCACAAACAATACATTGCAGGACGAAATCGGGTTGCGATCGTTTAGGAGATGCTGTTCGCCAAGATTTATCAGTCTTCGCGTCACAGAACTCGAGGCAGCAAAAATAAAAATTGCTAGCCACAAATAAACCGAACTGGGAAGATTGCGCAATCTCATTGTTTGCCCGACTTAGCTTGCCGTTCGGGATGTCCAAACCAGGACTGTTCGCGATCGCTATACTTTTGGACTAACACTTGTTCCACATCGTTCATACTACCCTCTGCCGCAATCCAACCCCCTTCAATATCGGGAAAATCAATCTTGCAATTCTCGCATTTCTTCCCGTCGTAAAAGCGAATCGGACACCAGAAAGATTCCACATTCCGCAGCATTTCTGCACCGAGCGAATACACTCCCGTCATCCAGTCGCAGTACAGACACCAAATCAAATCTTTACCGATTAAACCTTGAAATTTTTGGCGACTGACATTTACCCACTCGCTGTGATTGTATTTCGGAAAACCCAACAGCCAAGTTAGCCAGGGATAAACAAAAATTTCGGCAAAACGAATGAGAAAAAAGACAGGAACAACAACCGATGTCACCCACAACGCGAGATTATTTCGCCACCATCCCAAACGTTGATTGTGGAAACGGGCGATGCCACATCCGGCTGTCGTCTGACGATGTGCCAACTCGTGCAGCGCGCACCACAATTGCAGGGCTGTGATTTGCGCGACTAACGCTGCAAAAATACCGCTCGCACCGTCGATTAGCCCGCTTATAAGCCAGGGAACCCACAGCATAACGGATAAGATAACATCGAGCCAAGGCGCTTTCGTAAAAGACTCGAGCAGATCCTTACCTAATCCGCCGAGCCGAGGCAGCAAGGCGAGCATTAAGATAATGGCAACTTCTAGGCTGAAAGTTGCCGCAAAAACGAGTAGAAATGAATTCATATTTTCCTCTGGGGCTAGAGCAGATAAATCCGAATTAATCCGGTACGCTCTCAATGAATTTTAGCGGGCGACTCGGAACCCACTTATAAAATTAATACCAATTTAAGATTGCGTTGCCTAAAATCAACTCTCCTAAATTCTCAGGATAACGGTGCGTTACGCTTCGCGCTCCACACCCTACTTTTCATTCTATGCAGCTTCATATCAATCTGGTATAACATCTATTTTAGGATTGAGCCATGCACCGAGAGACGAGCGCATTTTTATTAGGTATTAATGATTAATATGCAATAAAAAACAGCAGGACGAATATTAACCCGTCCCGCTGCTTCAAAAAACACAAATTTTAGCCTTAAACTTTGGCTTCTTTCACCAACTTCTCCCAGCCCAAATCTTTCAAGTTATTATTGCGACGTAGGGGGCGAGTTGCAAGCTCTAAAATATCGCGCGCGTTCGTGAAACCGTGGATTTGTGCGAAGGTAAACTCGACCGACCACTTGGTATTAATTCCCCGCGCTTCCAACGGATTTGCGTGCGCCATTCCCGTAATTACTAAATCCGGTTTCTGCTCGTAAATGCGCTGAATTTGATTGTAATTATCCGGCTTTTCGATAATCTTCGGAATTGGTACGCCCATGTCGTTACAAGTTTTTTCCAGTAACGCTAATTCTGCTGCTTGGTAGCGCTTATCCATATAAGGAATGCCGATTTCTTGGCAAGTCATGCCGCAACGAATCAAGAAACGCGCCAAAGAAATTTCCAGCAAATTATCGCCCATAAAGAAGACCGACTTACCGCGAATTAATTGGATATAATCTTCCAGATTTTCCCAAATTTGCGCTTCGCGTTCTTCCAATCCTTGGGGTTCAATTCCGAACACCGAACAAATCTTTTCAATCCAAGCGCGAGTCCCATCCGGGCCAATCGGGAAGGGTGCGCCGATGAGTTTGCACTTGCGACGGCGCATCAACGTTGTCGCCGTGCGCGAGAGGAAAGGATTCACCCCACAAACATAGTAACCTTCTTCTAAAGTTGGCAGTTCCGTGTAACGTTTTGCGGGCAACCAACCGGAGACATTAATGCCTTGTTTCTTCAGTTCTAAGGTTAAGTTGGTGACGACGGGATCGGGGAGCGAACCGAAGAGAACTAAAGGATGATGATTGACATCTTCAGCATCTTGTGCGATATCTTCTTTCTTGCGACCGAAGTTGAGCAGTTTTTTAATTGCGTTGCGTTCTTCTTTTTCTGATTCAACGACTTTGCTCGGGCATTTATTTGCCATAGAAGCAAGCACGGTATCTTCGCCTTGAGTGAAGGCATAATCGAGACCGTTAGCGCGCGCGGTGACGATAGGAATGCCGATTTCGGCTTCGAGTTTGGGGGCGAGACCTTCCAAATCCATTTTAATGATTTCGGTGGTACAAGTGCCGATCCACACGATAACGCTGGGGTTGCGATCGCGCTTAATTTGCAAGCACAATCTTTTCAGTTCTTCGTAATCGTTCAGTTGGGCAGAAATATCGCCTTCTTCGAGTTCCGCCATTGCATAGCGCGGTTCGGCGAAAATCATCACGCCCATCGCATTTTGCAGGAAGTAACCGCAAGTTTTTGTGCCGATGACGAGGAAGAAACTATCTTCAATTTTTTGATACAACCAAGCAACGCAACTGATGGGGCAGAAAGTATGGTAATTGCCGGTTTCGCAGTCGAAGTTAAGAGCGGAAGGTTCTTGAGCGACGGTCATAATTTATCTCCTGTTATTATTTTGGGAACCGTAAAGTAAAGTTAGAGTAGAGGCGCATTGCTTGCGATTTTATGGCGGTGGGTGTTGCGGATTCATATCTTGTCGAATTTGGTTGAGGTAATCTGTATCGGGGTCTGAGTTAGAGTTTTGCTCTTTTGATTCTGCTTCCCCAAGTAAAGGGATAGATTTTGCTTCCTGTATACGCATTTTATCTCGTATATCTAATTCAATATCTGGATCGAAATCTAAGCCTAATGCTTTCACTAACTTGTTATAGTCACTGCTAAGTTCTAAGAAAGAATTCAGTAATACTCTAGCATTTTCATCCAAAGCACTAACTGCACCTAACACAAACATTGAATCGGGACGAGACCCTTCTGAAAGTTTATACCATCGATTCGTAGAATCCATAAGTTTGTGAATCCAGTCTAAGTTGATCTCATAATAATCGAGCCACTTATCTCTTAATTCCAATTTAAACTTTTCAAAAGACTGTTGAAATTCCATAAGACTGAGCGATTTTATTGATTCCTATATTATAAGATTTGATTAATATATTTAATATCAAAGTCTTAAAGGAGCTAAGTTTAGCACTCATTTCGTAGGGGCATAGCATTGCTCATTGCTTGCGATTTCATGACGGTGGATGTTGCGAATTCATATCTTGTCGAATTTGGTTGAGGTATTCTGTATCGGGGTCTGAGTTAGAGTTCTGTTCTGTTGATTCTGGGAGTAAAGGAACGACTTCAGCTTGTTTACTCCTGAGAATTTCTAATTCTCGTTGTACTAACATCGATTCTGGATCGAGATTTAATCCTAACTTACTAATTAAAGTGTCTCTATCTGCATTGACTTTCACTAAATAGGGTAATAGTTTTGTGAGTCTTGGTTCGAGAGCCGTAATGACACCCAGAATAAATTCCCTAGATATGCTAAATTTTTTATCACTATAGGAATCTACTTTATAGAGACCTGAAGCAACAATCCAGACTCGATTTGCTTCGTAATACTCTAGCCATTTTCTTTCAAGCTCGCTTTCAATTTCTTCAAGAAACTCATCGATCTCATCACTTGTACTCATAAAGTAAATACTTGGGAATCAATATTGAGCGGAGAGGTTAAGCTAAGTCACCTATTTACTCCCGATCGTCTTCACATTCTATTGATTTATATCCTGTCTAATGCGATCGAGATATTCGAGATCGGGGTCGGTATTTGATTTTTTAGCTTCTGACTCTGGCGGTAAAGAAATAAGTTCTGCGTTTTGCATTTTTGAGGCTGCTCGTTTTTCAAGTTCTTTCGCTAAGTCGAGATCGAATATATCGATCGTTTTTGTTATTTTTTGGGGATCCGAGGTTAGCTTTTTAAAAACTTTCAATAAACCTGAAAATTTGGGATTTAGCGCACTTAAAACACCCAGCAAGAAGTAGTGACTTTGATCTCTACTATTGGCGCTCCAAGTTACATCCCTATAAACGCCGAGGGTTTCAATCCAATCATAATTTTCTTCGTAGAAGTCGAGCCATTCTTCTTTTAGTTCGCTTTTGAGTTCTTTAAAAGCTTCTACAAAATCCATAAGAAAATTAGATAGAGCTTGACACTACTCATCTTCATCATCTGGTAAAAGTCCAATTACTTCGATCTTGCTGGCATTAGCCCGATTTTGTGCGGTTTCCTCGGAACGCTTCGCAAGCTCTATATCTGGGTCAAAATGCAGTCCTAAAACCTCAACTAATTTATCAGCATCGCCGTTGAGTTTATAGAAAGGAATCATTAAGTTTTCTAGCTTTGGTTCTAGTAATCCAGTAGGGTGGGCAATGCCCACCTTACCATCCATCTTTCTCACTAACTAGCGATCGATTTCTTCGCGACTGCGATCGAAATGTTCGCTACCATTATCATTCGGGAACGAAGGTACAGATTCAAGAAGTAAAGGAATTAGGTTAGCCTGTTGAGCTTTAACTTTTGCTCGTTCGGCGAGTTCTTTTTCCACATCTAAGTCCAAGATTTGGAGGACTTTTAAGATTTGTTTTGAATCCGAGGTCATTTGTCCAAAAATATGTAGGACTTCCGTGAGACTTGGCTCTAGCGAACTTAAGACCCCCAAGACAAAGTAATAATTGTTGGCACGCTCGATTTCCGAGCTATGCAGTGCTTGAGATACCCCAAATTGTTCAATCCAATGACGATTGACTTCGTAGTAATCCAGCCATTTATCTTTGAGGTCTGTCTTAAGATGTTCAAAAGATTCTAGAAATTCCATCATGTTCCTTACCCTGATGCGACATGATAATCAGGATTTTTCTCTGATGAATTCTATTAAACCATCATTAAGTCTAATTCTTCTTCTTCAGTCTTAGGCGGCTGTTGCGGATTGAGGTAGAAGTCGGAGAGTAAGGAGAATAATTCGCGGTCTTGGGCATCATTGGGAACGACTCCTTCGGGCAGGGCCAGAACTTGGTCGGCGATGTTGAGGTAGTAATCGCAGACATATTCGAGGGAAGGGTCGGTTTCTGCCATTTCAAACAAGGTTTTGCCTTTAACGCGAGAGACGCGGATATCTTCAATTAAGGGCAGGACTTCGAGAATCGGCATCGGGACGGCTTCGATGTATTTTTCGATGAGGTCGCGCTTAGAGGTGCGGTTGCCGATGAGTCCGGCGAGGCGGAGGGGATGGGTGCGGGCTTTTTCGCGGACGGAGGCGGCGATGCGGTTGGCGGCGAACAGGGCATCGAAGCCGTTGTCGGTGACTATCATGCAGTAGTCGGAGTAGTTGAGGGGGGCGGCAAATCCGCCGCAGACGACATCGCCGAGAACGTCGAAGAGGATGACATCGTATTCGTCAAAGGCGTTGAGTTCTTTGAGAAGCTTAACGGTTTCGCCGACGACGTAACCGCCGCATCCAGCACCGGCAGGAGGTCCGCCTGCTTCTACGCAGTCTACACCGCCATAGCCTTTGTAGATGACATCTTCGGGCCAGATGTCTTCGTAGTGGAAGTCTTTTTCTTGGAGGGTGTCGATGATGGTGGGGATGAGGAAGCCGGTGAGGGTGAAGGTGCTGTCGTGTTTGGGGTCGCAGCCAATTTGTAAGACTTTTTTACCGCGTTTGGCGAGGGCAACAGAAATGTTGCAGCTTGTGGTCGATTTGCCGATTCCGCCTTTTCCATAGACTGAGAGTTTCATGGGGTTGTCTCCTTCTTCACCGGGTTGACTGCTATCGATCGCATTATCAGCGAACTGCCCGGTGTTGGGAAGGGGGGAGAAAAATGAAAAAGCGCGATATTTCAAGGCGAGCTTTTATTCTAAATTTATAAAGCTGCTTAGCGATTCAGAATCGACTATAAAGCTTAAAAAGCTTTTAATACCGTTTTTATGTTTTTATTTATGGTAAACAGTTACAATAAACAAAAAAGGCTGAGAAGGGTGCTTTAGCGCTGAGGATAAGCCGCTTGTACCTCGTCGAGAGTGAAGAGGGCGATTTTGCAAAGAATCATTAATTTTTGGGCGCGATCGCGGCGATCGCGTCACGATACACTTGGCAGTACCAGTTCCGACACCGTAAAAAAGTATTGTTCATTCCGAAGCGAACCTTATGACTTCCCGACGTTCTCCGACTTCAACCCTCGGCTACCTATTTTTGATGGTGCTGGGACTGACAATTTTGGTCTATCTATTGCGCGGTTTCGGGGTTTTAACGTTCATTCCGGGCGGCGTAATCTGGATTTTAATGCTGCTGTCGTTAGCTTCGGGGTTGTTGTATTTAACCGAGAAGATGCGGCGATTTTAGCGGCCGGGAAGTTAAGATTTGTGTCAGTGTTGAATGCTTAAACGCCAATATTTTTCAGAAAAATAGGTGTTTTTTAAGCAATTTCTAACCTTTAAAGGGAGGCAGAAGTCCTGATGAAATATGTTTGTACGGTCTGCAATTATATCTACAATCCCGAAGAGGGAGATCCGGATGGTGGTATCGCACCCGGTACTGCCTTTGAGGATATACCCGATGACTGGGTTTGTCCCGTTTGCGGGGCGGGGAAGGAAGATTTTGAACCACTGGATGATTAAGCTCGATAATTCGGAAAAATTGAGCTAAAAAATGAGAGGCTTGTGACCTGAAATTACGAATTACGAATTAATAATTATTTAGTCAAGCGGTTTAGGATAAAAGACAAAACCGCTGTTTTTTTCTCAGCTTAACTTGCTCAAAAGTTTTAAAAAGAATTGAGCGCGCGGCGTTAATAAGGTGCGGCGATAAGCATCGGCTGCTTTTTTAATGGCTTCGGCTTGGGTAGGGTAGGGATGAATAATACCTGCAATTGCGCTCAGTCCTTGTTTAGTCGCGATCGCGAGAGTGATTTCATTGAGCATTTCTCCCGCATGGCGTGCTACAATTGTTGCCCCAATAATACGCCCTCGTTCGTGGATAATTTTAACAAAACCTTCCGTTTCTCCATCGGCGAGGGCGCGATCGACTTTTTCAAGCGGAATCGCGATCGCGTCTACCTTCAAACCCTTATCCTTTGCTTGTTTTTCATCCAAACCCACCCGCGCAATTTCAGGATCGGTATACGTCACCCAAGGCATTATTAAATCGCTCAATTTACTCCGCCCCAATCCAAACGGAGAAAAGAATAAATTCTTAATAACAATCCGCGCCGCAGCATCGGCAGCATGAGTGAATTTCCAATCCATACAAATATCCCCTGCTGCGTAAATGCGAGGATTACTGGTTTGTAAATAATCGTTGACAAAAACGCCGCGTTGTGAATCGCAATCAACGCCGACCGCTTCTAAATTCAAGCCTTCCACATTGGGCGCGCGCCCTGCCCCGACTAAGATTTCATCGACAATAATGCTTTGAGTTGTGCCATTCTGTCGGTAATAAATCGCTTTACCTTCGGGCGTAACTTCTACCCGTTCTAACTTGCAATCGAGGATAAGATGAAGATTTTCTTGCTGTAATTGTTGTTGAAGAATCTTAGCCGCATCGGGATCTTCGCGATCGAGTAAATGTCCGTGTTTGTGCAGCAATATTACCTCGCTTCCCAAACGCCCAAAAGCCTGCGCCAATTCGCAACCAATCGGCCCGCCACCAATAACCGCTAAACGTTTCGGACATTCTGTTAGCGAAAAAACCGTTTCATTGGTTAAATATCCCGCTTCTGCCAATCCTGGTAAGTTCGGACGACTTGCACGCGCGCCTGTCGCAATAACTGCTTTTTTAAATCGTAATTCCTGCCCGCTAACGCTAACCGTTTCCTTACTCGTAAATTGAGCGGTTCCTAAGAACACATCAACGCCTAAATTGCGAAAACGCTCGGCAGAATCATTCTCGCTAATTTCTGCTCGAATTTTTCGCATTCGCTGCATAACGGCAGTAAAATCGACTTCAGTAGATTGCGCCCGTACCCCAAAAACTTCTGCATCTCGCACCTCAGCAGCAGCGCGCCCCGAACGAATCAAACATTTAGAAGGAACGCAACCAACATTAAGGCAATCGCCGCCCATCAAACCTTTTTCAATTAGCGCCACTTTTAAACCTAATCCCAAGCCCGCCGTTCCTGCTGCTACGACAAGTCCCGCCGTTCCCGCACCCAGCACGATTAAATCGTAGCAATCTGCCGGTTTTGGGTTCGTCCAATTGGGGGGATGAACGCGGGACATTAGGGTTTGATTGTATTCGTTGAGCGGTTGTAGGGCAGGTTCTTTTTCGATGAACATAAATTCAAGGTAAAAATATAGGTTAAAGTAGTGAGATACGATCGCAAGTTCGACAGAGAATGCAATTTTTAAATTAACTCTATGTAAAAACTTCAAGAAATTAGGTTGCGTTTGGCTCGCGAGCTTTTACCCAGCTTTTGGCTCTTTTGATATCCTTATCTCTCGTAAAAAGATTAGAGAAAGAACCTTTTATTTTAGCTGAACTTAACGATTTTTTATTTATCTATAGTCTTATTGATTATGGTTCTTTGGCACAATCTTTTTGATGTTCGCTTTTCTTGGACGGCAATTCGAGTTGCTTTGTTAGTCGGGACTATCTTGTTTGTGATTAATCACGGTCGTGCCTTTCTAGACGGAACCATGAACAGAGAACGTTGGATATCTGCGGCTTTCACCTATTGCGTTCCCTATATCGTCAGCATTCACGGACAATCGATTAGCCAAGCGCGAATTAAAGCTTATTCTGGTTCTTCTGATTTAGCAAAATCTGATAGAGATTCTCTGTAAATCGATCGAATTCATCTAGTATAGCTAATGAATCACGAAACCTTGGAACAACACTTGGCTGCAAAACGATGGAAAGAGGCTGACGAACTGACTGGTTCTACAATTTTAGCAAGGGTCGATCGCCAAGGTTATTGGCTCAGAAAAAACGATCTTCTCCTTCTACCCGCCGCCGACATGATTATAATCGATCGCTTATGGCGAAATTACAGCCGCGATCGTTTTGGATTTTCAATTCAAGCTCAAATTTGGAAGGCCGAGCAAGAGGAATATAAACGTACTGAGATAGCCAGAATCCTAGAAAAATATGGTGAAAGGTATCTGAGAGACTATGGATGGGGAACTTGTAAAAGTTGGACTTGGGGCAATAAGTTCGCAAAGGTTATGGGCTGGCAGTTTCAGGAATACGAAGGCCGCTGGAGTAGTGATAATAAATACGAATTTCAGCGGAATGAAAAGATTCCTTACGATCTTAATGCTCCCCTCGGCAATCTTCCTAGCACTTATGCGTTAGGTGGCGGCAATTCGAGTCATGAATACGAACCGCGAGATACGGAATCAACAATGGGATTTTATGGGGGCGATCGCTGGTACTATGAGTGGAGTCGCGATTCCTTTGTCGGTTACGAACTGCTCGAAAAGTTTTATCCTCTTTTCGAGCAATGGCAAGAAGGCGTTCCTTAAAGACCCGGTGCGGCTCTGTCGCGTTGCGATCGCACCCTCGGTTGTGATAAAGTTGAGTGTTTTGACTCAACGCCTAACCCGCGATCGCACAACCCACCAATAGGAGAGACTATGGCAAAGCGCGTACAAGTTGTATTAAACAAAGATTCCAGTAAATTAGGCAGATCCGGAGATGTCTTAGAAGTTGCGCCCGGTTACGCTCGCAATTACCTCATTCCTCAAGGAATTGCCTCCCCCGCAACTCCGGGACTTCTCAAACAAGTTGCCCATAGAAAAGAAAAAGAACGCGAGCGCCTCGCAGCGATTAAACAAGAAGCAGAAGCGCGCAAAACAGCATTATCGACCATCGGTCGCCTGAGAATTCGCAAGCAAGCGGGCGAAAACAATGCTATTTTCGGAACCGTCACCGCGCAAGATATTGCCGATGTCATTCAAGAAAACACGAAGTACGAAGTCGATAAACGCGGTATCGATATTCCCGAAATCGGTCAACTCGGCGTTTACAAAGCCGAAATCAAACTGCATCCCGAAGTAACCGCAGAAGTTGAATTTGAAGTGATGCCGCTGTAGGTCAGTTATTCAGTTATCAGCGATCGGTTATCAGTGCGTCGAAAATAACAGAGCGCCGATCGCAGATTTCTGTCAATCATCAATTGTCAGTTATCAATTATAAATGGACTCTTTTCCTCCCCAAAATATTGAAGCCGAAGAGTCAATTTTAGGCGGAATCTTGCTCGATCCGAATGCAATGGGACGAGTGGCAGATTTAATGATTCCCGAAGCATTTTATATCAGCGCCCATCAAGAAATTTACGAAGCCGCTCGCGAATTGCACCGCCAGGGAAAACCCACGGATTTAATGACCGTGACCAGTTGGTTGAGCGATCGCGGCTTGCTCGATAAAATTGGCGGAACCAGTAAACTCGCCCAACTCCTCGACCGCACCGTTTCCGCCGTCAACATCGACCGTTACGCCGCCCTCGTCACCGACAAATACCTGCGCCGCCAACTGATTACCGCCGGTCACGAAATCGTCGATCTCGGCTACGAAACCGCCCTCGAACTCGAAAACGTCCTCGACCAATCCGAACAAAAAATCTTCGGACTCACCCAAAAACGTCCCCAACAGGGCTTAGTTCGCCTCTCAGAGACCCTGATTACCGCTTTTGACGAAATCGAGAACCGCCAGCAAAACAACGTCCTTCCCGGCTTAAACTGCGACTTCTACGACCTCGACGCGATGACGGGCGGATTTCAGCGCTCCGACTTAATTATCATTGCCGGTCGTCCCTCAATGGGAAAAACCGCCTTCGGACTCTGTATTGCTGCCAATATCGCCAAAATTCACAACCTTCCCGTCGCCATTTTTAGCTTGGAAATGTCGCAAGAACAGCTAGCGCAACGATTGCTGGCCTCGGAAGCGGGAATCGAAAGCAATCGCCTGCGTTCTGGGCGCTTGAGCCAAAACGAGCTTGAACCCTTGGGGGAAGCGATTGGCACGCTATCGGAATGGCCGATTTTCATTGATGATAGCGCCATGCTAACGGTGATGGAGATGCGATCGCAAGTCCGCCGCCTGCAAGCCGAACAAGGCGGGCAATTGGGCTTAGTTTTGCTCGACTACCTGCAACTGATGGAAGGCGGCGGCGACAACCGCGTTCAAGAACTCTCCAAAATCACCCGTTCTCTCAAAGCAATGGCGCGGGAAGTAAACGCCCCCGTGATTGCACTTTCTCAACTCAGTCGCGGTGTAGAAGCGCGCAACAATAAGCGCCCGATGATGTCAGATTTGAGAGAAAGCGGATCGATCGAACAAGACGCGGACATCGCAATTATGCTTTATCGCGATTCTTACTACAATCCCGACTCGCCAGACCGCAACATTGCCGAAGTTATCATTGCCAAACATCGCAACGGCCCCACCGGAACGATTAAACTGCTCTTTCAACCCGAATTAACTAAGTTTGAAAACTTAGCGCAGCCGCAGAATTACTAATTATTAAACTGGAGAAAAAGGTATTTTGTCAATACCTTTTAAATAATCACTATAGCAATTCTGAAAGAGAACAAAGAGCGAACCGAGCCGCAACCCCTCACCGTAAAAATTATGCTTGTGCGAAGGGATTTTAGATCGCTTTTCTCGCCAAAGGCTAGCCCGATTTCGATGGCAATGGGATGCTTTCAATAGGGACGGAAGAAAATTCGGTCTTGTCAACTAAGTCAACTAATTTTATATCTAGTCGTTTTCCTACGATGGCTGCTGCTCGTTCCATTGTCTGTAAAGTTACAGATGTGTTTTCTGGGTCTAGAAGTCTATCTAGAGCAGAACGGCTAGTGTTCATAGCTAGTGCCATTGCTTTTTTAGTTAGCTTTTGAGCAGCCATTTCTTGAGCGATCTGCCAAGCCAGGACTCGCTTCAAAGCTTTAGTATTCACCTCGCTTAATAATCCTTCTTCTTCAAGAAAATTATCAAACGAAGAACCTATATGAGAGGTTTGATTTGCCATTTTATTGTGCCTCCAGTTTACTTTTACGGTCTAATGCCAAATCTAATTCACCTTTTGGGGTTTTCTGCGTTTTTTTAATAAATCCATGTAGCAAAAACATTCGCTCTTTATGAAGACAAAAAAATACGCGAGCAATACGACGGTTAGGGAGATTGGATCTGACTTCATAGAGTCCTTGCCCTAGGGGACGACAAGTGGGCATCCCTATAGGCCAACCGTATTCAACTGTTTTAATATCAGTACCAACGATTTTGCGTTCTTCGAGAGTAAGTCCCTTGAGCCAATCACGGACTGGCTCATTACCTGTTTCAGTTTGATAGAAACTAGCAGGTATGCGTTTGTCATCCATACCTAACATTATGCACCAAAATTGGTACACTGGCTCGAATCGGTAATTATAGCGCGATGCTACCTAGGGCGAGAGCGAGGGCGAGGGCGAACGCGGCAAATATACCCGGTGTACTGTCCCCCCCTTTTGTATACCTAAACCGCCCTCGAATGCCCCAGAAACCTATCGCTGGCAAGCGATCGCGTTTTGTCGGGTTGTTGCCAAGGGCCAACTGATGAATTCTGGCGGATTTAAAAAGTATTGATAAGCAAGCGCCATCTGTTTCGCCGCCCGCGCGTAAGGAACTCGCCCCGTCGCCGTTCCCAATCCCGGACAAGCGACAATCGAGATTTTCTGCGCTTGGGTTTGATTGTGCTGCCACACCGCCAGTAACATCGCCCACATCGCCCGATAAACGTTATCGGTTTGAGAAATTGCCATCGGGACGCGCATCGTGGGCGTATGGGCAAGGAAGGGATGTTCGGGAATCGGATCGACGAGGATTAACTGGAAATTTGGGGGCTGCATTGTAAAGAGTGCGATCGCGCTGCTCCCTCAAGCATGAAGAAAGTTGTATTTATCGTTATCATAAATTTTAACTTCCAAAAACCGTACTTTCCCGCATGATTAAAAAGGCTCGCGATCGCGCGACCTAAGCTCGATCGCGAGGCCAATCCAAGCAAGAAAGCTCAACTCATCTCCTCTGCGATCGCGCCTTCTCCTTCCCAATTTCGCTTGAGAAATCCTGTTTTCTGAATGCAGATTAACGAAGCTTTACCAAGATTTTTAATCAATATTTAAGATTTGCGACATTTTTGCCCCAAAAAAAATTCTTGCCTTTAGTGTTGAATCAAGACAAGTAGGGTTTGCGCCATCTTGTTGGGGTATTACATTTCTTGAAGTATGAGAATGCCTTCTAACGCTTTACTATTCCTGATTCTGACCGTCTTCATCAGCTTTATCAGCCCGATTATGCTAATTGGAGCAATGATGGCGAGTTTAGTGCTGCTAGGTTATATTCCGGTGGCTGAGGGACTCGCGACGGTAGGAATCGATGCGATCGTGCAATTCCTCGCCACTTTCGGTAGCGGCTGTCCGCTAAGCGGCTTATTCGCGATCGGCTTAACCTGTGCTTTCGTGGGCGGCTTATTCCAAATCTACAACCACTACCGCTACCAACATTAGTTGAAGTTCTGCAACTCGAGAGGATTTGCGATCCGCACTTGCAGTACATGGATTAAAACTCTCTGTGGCGAAAATATTTGCCAATTGGGGCTGGCTCTTACTCGCCCTCACCTATGCGTCAACCTTTATCGTCATCCTCATTCTCGCTTACACCGGCAACATTCCCGAATTTATCCAAAAAATTCCAAGCTACGACAAAATCGGTCATGTTGTCCTCTACAGTCTTGCTAACTATCTCGGACATCGAGTTCTGAAGCGCTTTAAAGTCAAAGGATTTGGCTGGGCGCTTCCCTTATGGCCGTTACTGTTTGCCCTCTTCTGGCTGGGCGCAGAACTCGCGCAACTCATACCAATTCTCCGAGTTCGGACGACACATCTTGAGGCTGAAACCCCTAATATATCTAGGTTTCTTCATTTTTAATTTTTAATTGGTATCACCTCCCCGCAACGGACTTTCAGTTGATTGGACGCGATCGCATCGTTTCTGGGAATCCTGTTAGGGGACTGGCTCGCTGAGAAATCGTGAATAATGGTTGAGATCGAAACAATTTTGCTGCAACAATCGACTACAACTCCCGAACGTCCTCGATCGCGGTGACGGTAAATTACCGTTGCTCAGCCTCGAACCGCTCGCCGCTCTCCCACTTTCCGATCCGGAATTCCGCCTATTATGATGTTAGGAGTAATCGGTCGATAGTCATTGTGTGATTTAAAGCTATGAAGAAACTCTCTATTTACGGGTTAAATGTTCTGAAAAATCGCTGGGGAATGGGAATGGCACTCCCCTTAGCCGCTGCTGGCGCGATCGCATTCCTGCCCCAACTCCCCGACGCGAGGGCGCAAACCTCCGGCGGCGGACGACCGATTGTCGTGCGTTCCGATCGCCAAGAAGCCAATCAAGTCACCGGCGTAGTAACAGCAGTGGGGAACGTCCAAATTAACTACCCCGCGCGCCAAATCAACGCCACTTCCGCCCAAGCGCAATACTTCAGCCAAGAAAATCGCATCGTCCTGATGGGGAACGTTTACGTTCAACGCGGCGGCGGCGATAGCATTCGCGCTGAAACCGTGACTTACCTCATCGACGAACAGCGCTTTATTGCCGAACCTCAAGGCAACAGACAGGTGGAATCGACTTACATCATCTCCGATCCTGAAGCGCCGACTCAACCACCCGTCGCGCCCGCAGCACCCGCTTACAACCCCAAGCCCGCGTTTAAAACGCCGGTTAGTAACTAAGCGAACCAGCACGGACAAACCCCTTGACCCAATAATTCGTAATTCGTAGTTCGTAATTCGTAATTACGAATTACATTTCGGCATTTCGGCATTAATGACCCCAAGCTCAATGACCCCAAGCTCAATGACCGCGAATTAGCAATTACGAATTGGAGCGAAGCGACTTGACTTTAACGTTAAAAAATATACATAAATCCTACGGCAAACGCGCGATCGTCAATCGCGTTAATCTGAGCGTATCTCGCAAAGAAATCGTAGGGTTGCTTGGCCCCAACGGAGCGGGAAAAACCACCACCTTTTACATCGCAACGGGTTTAGTGCGCCCAAACGATGGAACGGTTTGGTTCAATAACCAGGAAATCACCAAGCTTCCTATCAACGAGCGCGCGCACTTGGGAATTGGCTATCTACCCCAACAAGCGAGCATTTTTCGCAGTTTAACCGTGCGCGATAATATTCGCTTGGTACTCGAACAAAGCGGTATTCCCGCGCGCCAACAGCCTCAGCGCTTGCAAACCTTGCTCGATGAGTTTCGCTTGCAAAAGGTGGCAAAGACCAAAGGAGGGCAGGTTTCTGGGGGAGAACGGCGGCGCACGGAACTCGCGAGGGCGCTAGCGGTAGGGCTGGACGGGCCGCAATTTTTGTTACTCGACGAACCGTTTGCGGGGGTAGATCCGATCGCGGTTTCGGAAATTCAGAAAATGGTGGCACAACTGCGCGATCGCGACATGGGCGTATTGATCACCGATCATAACGTCCGCGAAACTCTCGCGATCGTCGATCGCGCCTACATCATGCGCGACGGACAAATTCTCGCCTCCGGCACCGCCGACGAACTTTACAACAATCCCCTCGTGCGGCAGTATTATCTCGGTGACGACTTTCAACGATAATAAGGAGATTAGCCGGTCGCTGTTAACCCATTCACCTTGAACTCTGAATAGCGATTTGATAACGTTGCATCAATAACTCTTAACTATCCACAAAAATTCATCCAAACCCATGCTTGCCGGTAAATCAAAAGGATTTAGAACGGGACGCTTCGGATTATCGCTGGTCGATCGCTACATTGCCGCCGAAATCTTTTTACCCTTTTTATTTATCGTCGGCTTAGTCTCCTCCCTTGGCGTAGCGGGGGGAACGATTTTCGATATCGTGCGGCAAATCACCGAATACGGACTCCTCATCAGCGTTGCTATCAAATACATTTTGCTGAAGATGCCGCAGTTCGTCGCCTATGCTTTTCCGGTTTCCGTTCTCCTCGCCACCTTGATGGGTTACAGTCGCCTTTCCGGACAAAGCGAACTGATAGCCCTGCGTAGCGTCGGTTTAAGCTTATACCGCATCGTCGTTCCCGCCATTCTTTTTAGCTTGTTCGTCGCCGGACTTTCTTTTGCCTTCAACGAATACATTGTCCCGTCAGCAAACTACAAAGCGGCAACAATGCTCGAACAAGCCCTCGGTAAAGAACAACCTGCACTGAAAGCCGATAATATTTTTTATCCCGAATACAAACAAGTTCCAGCAGAAAATGGTAAAACTCGCAAGGTTCTCAAACGCCTTTTTTATGCGGAACAATTAGACGGCGAAACGATGAAAGGCGTAACGGTCGTCGATCGCTCCCAAGATAACCTCAATATTTTTATTCTCGCGCAATCTGCCTCCTGGAATATCCCAGAAAATCGCTGGAAATTATTTAACGGAACCAGTTATCAAAGCAATCTCGATGGTTCTTCGGTAACTTCTGCCGGATTTGAACGGCTTTCTTATCAGTTTCCGCGCGCGCCGTTAGATATCGCCAAACGCGATCGCGATATGAGCGAAATGAATATTTTCCAATCGATACAAAACTTGGAAAATTTAAGACTCGCCAACGACGAAAAGAAAATTAGACAAACCCTAGTCCGCATTCAACAGCGGATCGCTTTTCCCTTTGTGTGCGTCGTTTTCTGCTTGCTGGGGGCTGCAATTGGGACGCGCCCGCAACATACCAACCGCGCCACCAGTTTCGGGATTGCCGTCGCGATCGTGTTTATTTACTATGTGATGAACTTCGTGTCGATCGCAATGGGTTCGGTCGGTGCTTTTCCGCCTTTTATTGCCGGTTGGAGCGCGAATTTATTCGGTTTTGCCGTCGGAAGCTGGCTGCTATTTCAATCCGCTAGATAATGAATGATGAATGATGAGTGATAAGTGAGGAATGAGGGAATTACGAATTACGAACTACGAATTACGAACTACGAATTACGAATTACGAATTACGAACTACGAACTACGAACTACGAACTACGAACTACGAACTACGAATTGAGCGTTAGACTATAAGCAGTCAATCTTAAAACTCAGCGCTAGTCTCATGTTCGGAACCTTTCAACAAACTCAATTACGCATTGAAGTCGATGCTTCCGCTCGAGCCATCGGCGATAGTCTACTGCTACCGAGGGAACTCCGTAAGTGGCTGTTTCCTCAAAATCTCGACTCCGCGCTTCCAGAACGGTTGCAAGAAGGCGTAACATTTAGTACCTGGTTGGGGCCGGTGGCAGTCTATCATCAAGTACAAATCGCAAACGACCATTGCTTGCGCTTGTTACTAAGCAAGGGGATTGACGGCTATCACGAGTGGTATTGGGGCAATGGTTGGGTGCAATCGCGCTTGGAGGGAATTTCGCTGCTACCGCTCAATCTGGGGCATTCTTTAAGTTTATATCGCTTGCGCGAGTTTGTGGCAGTTCGGGAGCGCGATCGCTAACGCAAAACGTCGTCAAGCATTCGCCGCGCTTGGGATTCGTAGCCGCCGCCGAAGAGGTTAAAGTGATTGAGGATATGGTAGAGGTTGTAAAGGGTTTTCCGGCGTTGGTAGCCTTCATTGAGGGGAAAAACGGCGTTGTAACCGCGATAGAAGGCTGCGGGAAAACCACCGAAAAGTTCGGTCATGGCTAAGTCTACCTCGCGATCGCCCCAATAGGTTGCCGGATCCAAAATCGCCGGTTCTCCTGCCGCCGTACAAGCGGCATTTCCCGACCAAAGATCGCCATGAACGAGGGAGGGTGAGGGCTGCCAGTCGGCGAGGACTTCTTGAATGGCGGCGATGGTTGCGTTGGTATCGGGAAAGGAACCGCCGCGCCGTTTGGCAAGGCGAATTTGATAGCCGATGCGCTGTTCGGCAAAAAATTCGCTCCAATTGTCCATCCAGGCGTTGACTTGGGGCGTGGAACCGATGGTATTATTGCGCTCCCAGCCAAATTTGCCGTTAGGAGAGGGGTAAGCGTGCATTTGCGCCAGTTTTCGCCCCATTTCTTCCCAAGCCGCATTATCGGCGCGCCCGAATTCGAGCCATTCCATGACGATATAGCTGTTGCGATCGCTCATTCCGCAGCATAAGGGCTGAGGAACGCGAATACTTTGGGTATCGTACATTTGTTGCAAACCCAATGCTTCCGCCTCGAACATTTCGAGTTGGGATGCTTGGTTGAGTTTGACAAAGTAAGTCCGAGCGCCATCGGTAATCGAGTATCCTTGATTGATACATCCGCCGCCGACTGAACGGTGCTGTTGAACTTCAAAAGATTTGCCGGTAACTTTGGTGATTTGCTCTGCAATTTCTAACCACATTTTTATTATTAATAGATTGCCAATTTTTGACAATTAATAACGGTTTTGATACGAAATATTATCAATTTCTTAATCTTTTTAGGCTCGGCGTTTGGGAAGAGAACGTACTGGGGAAGCAGCACGATTTCGCTTGCGGCGCGGACGTTGGCGGGGGAGATTTGCGATCGCGACTGCCCCGATCCAGAAGCAGGCGGTTGCAATTCCCGCCAATGGGAGTAAAGGACTACCGGTTGCCAACAGAATTAAACCGAGGGCGAGAGAACTGAAACCCGCAATAATCATCAGTCGAAAGGCAAGGGAGGCGCGATAGGGAATAAAAATAACGCCGATCGCGGTTATCGTACTGACAAGGGAGACGGCGATCGCCAGTAAACCGAGTAACCAGCCACTCAAGCCGCCCGATAGAATTTGCTGAATTCCTAAAAAAGCAATACTCCCACTCAGGAGGCAATGGGCAATTAATCCCGAGTAACCCAAAACCAAAGCAACAATCAAGAAAGTTGCTGGCGGTTTGGGACGACGAGAAGGCGGCATTTGGCGACGCTTCGGACTGCGGCGTTGAGATGGCTTGGATACAACATTCATTGCTTTTATTTGCTTAATGCTGGCCCTGGAAGGATGGATTTTTATGGGGCTGGCTCGTGCTGCTCGTAACACAAATGCGCTACAATGAAATCTTAAACCGATGAAATCATCAGGATTGAAAATTTCGCGATCGGAGCCAAAACACTTATCGAAACTATCTACGGTCAACTTCAAGGATTAAAATCCAGTCAACTCAAACAGTTGCAACGATTGTACCGCGAACGCCTTCCGGGAGACTGCTTGACCACAGTTGAATTTGCCCAGCGCGTCGCGGCGATTAGTACAGAACTGGGCGAACCCGTTTGTACTTATATTAACCGTCGCGGTCAGGTGATTCGCGTTGGTGTAGGAGGGCCGCGCGCGACGCAAATCCCTCCCGTAGAACTGCCACGCTACGGGGCGGAACGACTGTGCGGCATCCGTTGTATCGCCACGAAATTGCAGTCAGAACCGCCCGAACAATCGAGTTTGACGGCGATGGCGGTGCAGCGCCTCGATGCGTTGGTGGTTGTCACCCTAACGGGGGCAGGCTTTCAGCGTCGGGGGGGCGGTGCGACGGGCTATGCCGGAGAGACGTATCTCGCCCATTTAATGCCGCAAACCCATCCAGAAGGAGAGAATTACCCCTGTTGGAATATCTCGTCGCCGATGAGTTTGGAGGCGTTAGCGCAACGGGATTTCCTGGGCTGGGTGGAAGAGTTAGAAGCGGAATTCCAGCGGGAATACGTCGCCCAAAACGTCGATGAGGGACGCGATCGCGTTCTTGCAGTCGGTCTGCACACCGATCGCGCCACGCGCGAAGAATTTGAGGAAGGTTTAGCCGAATTAGTGCGGTTAGTCGATACCGCAGGCGGCGAAGTGCTGCAAGTTGTGCGACAGAAGCGATCTCGCCCCGATTCTCAAACCGTCGTCGGTGCGGGGAAAGTTGAGGAAATCGCCCTCGCTGCCCAAACTTCCGGCGCGACGCTAGTCGTTTTCGATCGCAGCCTCTCCCCCGCCCAATCGCGCAACCTCGAAGCACAAATCGGAACTCGCGTTGTCGATCGCACCGAAGTCATCCTCGATATCTTCGCCCAGCGCGCCCAATCCAGCGCCGGAAAACTCCAAGTCGAACTCGCCCAACTCGAATATCTCCTACCTCGTCTCGTCGGGCGCGGTCAAGCGATGTCCCGTCTCGGCGGCGGCATCGGGACGCGCGGGCCGGGGGAAACGAAGCTAGAAACAGAACGCCGCAGCATTCAGCGCCGTATTAGCCGCCTGCAACAAGAAATCGATCGCTTGCAAGATCATCGTTCGCGCCTGCGTCACCAGCGGCAACAACAGGAAGTCCCTAGCATCGCGATCGTCGGTTATACCAATGCGGGCAAATCGACAACGATTAATACCTTGACAAATGCGGATGTTTATGTAGAGGATAAACTCTTTGCCACCCTCGACCCCACAACCCGCCGCCTCACCGTTCCCCACGCCGTCACCGGCAAACCCCTAACCCTACTGCTTACCGATACCGTCGGTTTCATCCAAGAATTACCGCCGCCTCTAGTCGATGCCTTCCGTGCCACCCTCGAGGAAGTCACCGAAGCCGATGCGCTTTTGCATCTCGTCGATTTATCCCATCCCGCGTGGCACGCCCATATCCGTTCGGTAACAAAAATTCTCGGTCAAATGCCGATCGCGCCGGGGCCAGTTTTACTCGCCTTCAACAAAATCGATCGCGCCAGCACCGAAGCGATCGAAAAAGCAACAGAAGAATATCCCTTAGCCGTCTTTATCTCAGCCAGCCAGCGCTTAGGTTTGGATACATTGCGACAAAAACTCTCCCAGTTAGTTCTTCATGCTACGGATAATAGAATGATGACTTATGAGTGATGAGTTATTAGTCATAAAAAGTAGGGTGCGTTAGCGGAGCGTAACGCACCATTATCTAATAGGGAATTGAGGAGAATATAATCTGTGCAGTGTCATCTTAATTTGGTATCAATGATTAGTCATTAACCAAAAACATAACGTTGCTACTGTAGAGCGCTAATTGAAACGTGAATGTACGTTTATAAACGCACAAAAGTCTTAGCTGGTGGGCGCTGCCCACCCTACCCAATGTCTTTTATTCTCTTTATTCTCTCCTCCTAATTAGCACCATTGCTTTAATAAAGTGCCATTCAGTTATGAACTACTCGCTGTACAATAGAAACAACATTGGGATTTCGTTGGTTTTACGTTAGAATGGGCGTGGAGGTAAACAGTCATGTCAGTTCCCGCAGAAAATTCGAGTACGGTAAACCTGCAACCGGGCGCTTGCTGGAATTCTTTCGAGCAATTCCGCACTAGCGGCGCGAAAGCTCTCGCTTCCATTAATGAAGGCAAAGTAGGAACCTTGCAAACGAAAACAGGTCAATATCGGATTCTTGAAGAGCGCGACTTTCAAAGATTAGTGGGTTTAGCGCGCGATGTAGAGCGTTTGCGTGGAGGACTTAATTGCGTCTATCAAGCGGTTCGTGTCGTTCAAAAACATCCCGACCGCGAAAGTATCGATCTTTTACTAGCCAACGTCTCTTTATTAGGAAAACTCCCAGAACTGCCGATTCGTGAAAGTTTTGAGGCTTTAGAACCCGAAAATTTAGAGACAGATCCAGATGATGAGGTTTTGCTCGATCCCGAGTGCATCGAACATCTAGCATTAAGCTAGGTTATGTTGCGTTTCGTGCCTCGATCCACCTTATGAATCCGCTATAATCTAACCAAAAAAACAAAAAACTCAATGAGCAGCATTAGCAGCCAACTGACACAGATTGACATCTTCAAACGGAATCAGAAAGGTGAAAATATTCAATGGGACACAGGTATTTTTGTTGGTCGTCCATTTCGGTTAGCTTATAGTAAAGCTGATATCTTAGTTTCTGACTTTTGGAAGAAGAAGGCTAGTGGGCTTCCGCAAGGATGTTTTCTTCTTGCGTACTATGACAACAAATTTGACGGTTCTGAAGAAGTTGAAGCTATTCTTTTACGGGTGCTCCGACCTACTACGCTTCCCACTGATGGGGAAGTCATTAGTAGTATGATAGAATATTACAAAGATAATATTCGCACTGGAAATAACGAACGCTCGCAATTAGACTCATATACGCGATACGAATTTTCTTTTAGTGGTTTAGAATGCTCTGTTTTAGGTTCTTTTTACATTGACAATCGAGGTGTAACTCGCTTTGGGGCAGATTTAGAAAACTTTTACAGTGCACATAACTATTCTGTTATCAAACCGTCCACTGAAATTTTAAGAAAAATTGTTAACTATCGAGAAAATGAGTCGCAAAAAGAAGTAGGAAATATTAGACTTGGGAAAGTTCGTTATAGTTCTAGCCGTCGTTTTCAACAAACAGAAGAAGATGTACCTGTTTCTGTTCAGGCTCCCGACTTTGCCGGGAAACGAACAGCCTTGTTTGGCATGACAAGAACTGGTAAATCGAATACAGTTAAGAAAATAATTCAAGCTTGCGTTGATATGAGCGAGCAGGCAGAACTTCAATTAGACGAAGATACTGAAAGCCCAGAAGAAGTTCTCAATCCATTCACCGAAAATAATAATCCTAAATATCCGATAGGTCAAATTATTTTTGATATTAACGGTGAGTATGCAAATTCTAATTTACAAGATCGCGGTACGGCGATCTTTGATTTGTATCAACAAAAAACAGTTAGATATTCAACGGTTCCTAAAAATGGTTTTTTAGAAATGAAAGTCAATTTTTTTACGGAAATTGAAAGTGGGTTAGATATTATAAGAACACATCAAGAAATTTCTAATGATAATACTCGATTTGTAGTGAATTTTAGGTCAATAGATTTAAGGAAACCAGAAGATTATCATTCTAATTATTCGTTAGCTACACGACATAACAGACAAATTGCAGTTTATTCCTGCGTTTTATATAGAGCCGGTTTTATACCTCCAGCAGATTTCAGAGTTTCATTCACCGCGAGTCAAGATGTTCGTGATGCTGTACGTCAAGGAGTAAATCCTAGTAAAGGAATGAGTCTCGAAGATGCAGCAAATTGGTGGGAGAGTTTTTGGGAAATTTACGCACAAAATTCTGTATTTCAGAACTACAGAGAAGAAAAGGGACATGAGTGGGCTGATGAAGACTTAAAAGCACTGCTGGTGATGCTGACTCGCAAAAGTAGGTCTGGGGGTAGGGCTGATTGTTCTGGATTTCGTATTCTTAATCCTGTTAAAGAGCAACATACCAATACAATTCAAAAACCTTACGATAGAGATATTCTAGATAGGTTGAGAGAAGGAAAAATCGTAATTATTGACTTATCTTTAGGCAATCCTTTACTTCAAGCCATGTTTAGCGAACGAATTTGCAAGCGTATCTTTGAGGATGCTCTCGAACGCTTCACAAGCACTCAACCTAATAATTTTATTCAGTTTTACTTTGAGGAAGCACATAACCTTTTTCCAAAAAAAGAAGGTAGCAATTTATCTCAAATTTATAATAGATTAGCTAAAGAAGGAGCAAAATTAAATCTGGGATTGATTTATGCAACTCAGGAAGTTAGTTCAATTAGCAGTAATATTTTGAAAGCGACACAGAATTGGTTTATTTCTCACCTTAATAATGAAGATGAAATCAAAGAGCTTAGGAAATACTATGACTTCAGTGATTTTACTGAAAGTTTAATTCGCTTTAGTCAAGATACAGACAAAGGATTTGTTAGAATGAAAACCTACAGTAATCCCTTTGTCATCCCTGTTCAGATAGATCGCTTTCCTCCTGAAAACTAGATTACCACTCAATTTTGATAAGAATGGGCTATTCATCAAAGAAAAATCGTCGTCCATTTGAGGGTGCTAGTAAAGCATCCCATCATCATATTATTAACGCTTCTGAAGTTCAAGAATTGATGAAGCGTATTCACAAGCCGCCTCATGCTCAAGATATTTCTTTAACGGAGATAACAGTAGAGTTTGAACCGCCCGATAGTAATCAAGTCGAAGCCATCATTGCTGTAGATGGAGGTTATACTGAGGTTCTTGTGGATAAAGGTTTTCCATCTAGTACAATACATTTCTTACAATTCGGTACACTTTTGTTTAAACAAGAAGATCTGGAGCGATTAAATTCCACTGATTTTATCGCTCCAGAAGATATGGCTAAACTGAAAAATATTAGTCGATTGAAATTAGCCTTACCAACTAAAAATATTCAGTTAAAGGATGAAACAACATTTCAGGGAAGTGTACTAAAAGCTATTTATGAATTCTGCTTAAACAATAATCTTGAAGAAGAGAATAGTTTGATAGATACTTTGTCATGGTTTATTTTCCGTAAATATAAATATAGAAATAAATGTGCTGATGATAAAAAATGGTACTTGTCTAGCAACCCTTTAAGTATTGAAAACAACTCGATTGTGTTAGAAGAGCAAAAAATGGGTAAAGATTACACTTTTACTTGTCCAGAAACGGGAAAAGCAATTTATCTTACAGATATTTTTCAATTGCATAAAATCATCGATGAAGAGTTAGGAGCAACTGGTATATTGCCTTATCTTGTTAATGCAATTGAACATTTAATTATTATTCATATTATCAGACATTTATATAATAAGCGACCAGAACTTTTGAAAAAAATTTTTTTTATAAAGGATGGTTCAACAGGATTCTTTGGTCACACTGCTAGACTTAGGGAACCTATGCTAGATCTTATCAATTGGCTTTGGGATAAACATAATTTTCTTTTAGCAGGTTTAGAAAAGAGTGGAGCATTCGTAGATCATGCTCAAGAAATAGAGAAAATATTAGATCCAGGTAAGGTATTAATTTTGAATGATGATTATATTTATCGCTACATCTTACCTGGAACTGCCGATTTAAATCTTTGCTATGGACATAAGGTCAATTACGGACATAAAGTAATCTTTAAGTCTCGCTCTGGGCAAATGTATGTTGTCTCAGTTCCTACTCGGTCACTTCACAAGCAACCGATATCAGAAAATTTGCCAAATTTGCAGATGATTTTAGCTAATGTCGAATCTCTACACTGTGATATGTATGATTCAGCATTATTCCCAGTAGCGCTTGTCAATAAGCTTGTAAGCCTTTCAGCCCATCCAAGTCAAAGAATTTTATCGAAATTTGCTAGAAGCTATTAGGTAGAGCAATTCCATTTTGATATCAATAAGAGGCGAGACTACAACACACTCCTAGTAAAAATTCTTGATTTTTAAATAACCATAAACTGTTTGGGGTTGCTATATGAAAAAGCTCAAAGCAAAGTAATATTTTCTCTACAATTAAAGCCTACCTTTTTAATCCTCCGATCGCAACAACCAAAGACCGCTATAAGTCACCCCCGAATCATCGGGGCGCACCAACAAGAAATGCAGCCCTTTACTGCCTTGCTTCCGCTGGTTATAAGCTTCGGCAGATCGCGCCACTTCTTCATCTTCAAAGGTAATTAAAACCCAGCGCTCGACTAACCCCGCTTCTAAAATTAACCCGCCCGATTCGCCGATGGTAGTCGGAATATAATTCACCGCAGCGGGATTGACTTCTTGCAACCAGCGCGCCAGTTGCATCGATCGCCTGCCGCCATCGATAATGATACCGGGAATCGGTGTGGGGGCAGCAATCCCCAAGCTCAAGGGATGCAAGGATTCGGGCAGTTCGAGGATGGGAATCGGGCGATCGCGAAATACCTCCACAATCTCTCCGGCGGGTAAACTCGCAAAGCGCCATTGTTCGCCCCAGAGGGTATCGGGAAGTGCCTGCGGTGGCAGTCGGTCGAGCGCGATCGCGTTTTGTCCCCAACGCTCCTGTAAAATTCGTTTCAAGGCTTCCGTGCGGCGAGTTGCTGTCACGGGAATCCCTAATTTTTCCCCAGCAGCGGTTAAGAGGCTCAGCGATTGGGGACGAAACACTTGAATTTCGTCCGGCAAGATGTCTCCGGCAGCATTTTTGAGTTGCGAAGCCAACCAGTCGGAATTCGCCTGTTTTTGGGGGCAGGAAGCGATACAGCATAAGTTTCCGGCGCGATCGCACGCCAGCAATTCCCAGAGGATTTCGCCACTCGCCTCACTCTGGGAACGTTTGTAAAAATCAGCCTGCCAAATATTCAACGGAATTTTCTCCTTCTAAAACGCACATTTCCAGCAATTCTTCAATTCCCGCGATCGCAATTATCGGAACGCCCAAACTTTTTTCGAGTTCTTCTACCGTCATATCATCTAAAAATACTCGTTCCCCTGCCTTTAACATTACCGACGGCAACAAAACCGCCTCGCCCAACACTTTCCCCTGCAATCCCGCTAACAAATCTTGCCCGGTTAACAATCCCGTCACGGCAATCTCAATGCCCCAATACAGGCTCGGCAGTGCTACCATGCGAACGGTTAATCCTTCCACTTCGTTCAATCGTTTCACTAAAGGTTGAAAGGCGCGATCGACTGCCTTACCTACCACCCAAGTAAAACGTTTCTCCTGCTCGATTTTTTGGGGTAAAATTTCGTCCGCCGCACTCTCAAAATTTTTAATAAATTGGCGAATTGAACCTACGCCATTGCCAATTTGCGGGTAATCTTCGTAGTGCGATTCTGGCGGTAAATCTTGTCCGGCGATTAAGAACCATTCATCGGCTAACCAAGCCACAACGCTACCCATTTTTTCGCTAAACTGTTGCTGTAATTTTTGAACCAGAGCGATAACTTCTTGCGCTTTTTCTGCACTGACAGGCGTTAATTCGGTTAAGTTCGGACGAAAGCGAGTCAACCCGACGGGAACGACGGCAATTGAAGCCACTGTGGGAATATCGCCGCGATGAAATGCCGCTAAATCGAGCAGCGTTCTTTCTAAATGGATGCCGTCGTTAATTCCAGGACAAACAACAACTTGTGCGTGAACCTGCAAGCGCCCTTCTTGAAACCATTTTAACTGTTCTAAGATTTGTCCGGCGCGGGGATTTTTTAATAAGCGCTGGCGCACTTCCGGTTCGGTAGCGTGAACGGAAACATAGAGCGGGGACAGACGCATTTTTTCAATGCGTTCCCATTCTTTTTGGGATAAATTGGTAAGGGTTAAATAACTGCCGTAGAGAAAACTGAGGCGGTAGTCGTCATCTTTAAGATAAAGCGTTTCTCTTTTTCCCGGCGGTTGTTGGTCGATGAAGCAAAAGGGGCAATGATTGTTACACTGAATTAAGCCGTCGAATAAAGCCGTCTCAAATTCGAGTCCGAGATCGTCGTCGAATTCTTTTTCAATTTCGAGGCGATGTTTCTTTCCTTTCGCGTCGAGAACTTCAAGATTGAGAATTTCGTCCGCACAGAGGAATTGATAATCGATGAGATCGCGAGGTTGTTCGCCGTTGATGGAAACAATTGCATCTCCGGGTTCAAAGCCAATTTCGGCTCCGATAGAATCGGGTAAAACTTTAGTAATGCGGGCGGGACGAAGCGACATAGTTTAATTGATAATTGATAATGGATAATTGATAACGAAGAGAGGTTAATGGATAATGAACAATGGATATAGATATCCTACTTAGACCCATTGAATATGATGTTCCACAGAATCGACTCCTCTCAATTTTGGGTTAGGATAATGGTGCGTTATGCTTCGCTAACACACCCTACTTTTAGATTTTATGCAGTTTCATATCAATCTGGTATTAGAACCTTAATCGCTAGTCTAGCGCTGATATTGTTAAAAGTGCCGCGTGCTGCATTTCGTTATCCATTGTCCATTATCAATTATCAATTACTAAAGTTGCGTTACTTAATCTTTTACAAACCTTACGGCGTTCTCTGTCAATTTAGCAGCGAAGATACGAACCATCCGACGCTTAAATCTTATATTTCCATTCCTTCAGTATATCCCGTGGGGCGATTAGACCGAGATAGCGAGGGCTTGCTGTTGCTGAGTGATGATGGTAAGTTGCAGCATTATCTGTGCGAGCCGAAGTACGGGCATTTGCGGACGTATTGGGTGCAGGTGGAAGGAATTCCGTCGCAGGAGGCGATCGCGTCGTTGCGTTCTGGCGTTAAACTCAAAGATGGCTGGACTCGTCGCGCGCGCGTGGAGCTTTTACTGGAAACCCCTTCGCTTCCCGATCGCATCCCTCCGATTCGCGAACGCAAGCATATTCCGACGAGTTGGCTAGAAATCAGTCTGAGTGAGGGGCGCAATCGCCAAGTTCGGCGGATGACGGCGGCAGTTAGCTATCCGACGTTGCGTTTAGTGCGAGTCGCGATCGCATCTTACCCCAAACCGCAACAGGATTCGCCGCATTTCCCAACTAATCCCCATCCAATTTTGACGTTAGATGCGTTAAGTCCGGGCGAATGGCGGGAACTTTCCGAGCGCGAACGACAAGGGTTGAAACAGTTGATAGCGAATCCCAAACCGCAAGCAATGACTGAATTTTCTCAGGGAATTCGCTTGAAAAATTCTAAGCGCAGAAGTTCCTAATAGGAGGGCAACCCCCCGTTAGTTGCGTAAAATAATCCCGTCTAAATCTGCTTCGATTAAATTCGTTCCATTTAAATCGGCTTGACTTAGGTCTGCACCCGTAAGATTGGCTCCTTTTAAGTTAGCGCTGTTGAGATTGGCGTGAGTCAAGTCGGCTTTGGTTAAATTTGCCTTTCCTAAGTTCGCACCGCTGAGATTAGCACCGACTAAATCAACTCCTGTTAAGTCTGCCTCATCGAAATTCGCGCCGCTTAAGTTGGCATTGCGTAAGTCTGCACCGATTAAGTTCGCTTTCCCGAAATCCGCCCAGGTTAGGTTCGCATTGCGGAAATCGGCTCCAATTAAAATTGTCTGGCTGAGGTTGGCTCCTTGGAGGTTGGCACGCTGAAAGTTAATGCGTGTCAGTTCTGCGTGCTGCAACGAGCTTCGAGTCAAGTCGGCATCGGCAAAGCAGGAACGGCTGAGATTAGCGCGCTCCAGGGAAGCATGGCGCAGATTTGCCCCGGTGAATTGCGCCCGAATTAAATCGCATAGGGACAAGTTAGCCCCGATCAACTGCGATCGCGTAAAATTTGCCTCAATTAATTCTGCTTGGCTGAAATTCACCTGATTGAGATTGCGTTCGTCGAGTTGCGCGCGCGTCAGTTCTGGCTTATGGCTGGCGTTCTCCTGCCTCCATTTGTTCCAATGCGGTACGCCTCGTTCGAGCAACGCTAAATAATTGGGGTCTGTCATAAATCTTAATAAATCTAAAGAAAATGTTAAGATATTTTGCATAAAAGTACAACAGGTGTTTCTCAAAGCCAAGAGGCGATCGCAACTGTGTCAGCAAACCTCTATCATATTGCTCGCTAGCGATTATCCAATAGGCACGTGCTGTTATCGTTGAGTCTGCGAGTTATCCGATGGCCGAAAGAGTTAGAGTATTAACTAACTAAAACCGCATATAACCCTGGCGAAATACACATACATAAGAATGAGCAAGCAGCGAATTCTCTCTGGCGTTCAACCAACTGGAAATCTACACCTTGGCAATTATCTCGGTGCAATTCGCAACTGGGTTGAAGCGCAACAGCAGTACGATAATTATTTTTGCGTAGTGGATCTGCACGCGATTACCGTACCGCATAACCCGGCAACCCTCGCCGCTGATACTTACGCAATCGCGGCGCTTTATCTCGCCTGCGGTATCGATTTGAGTTATTCGACGATTTTCGTACAATCCCACGTTAGCGCCCACAGCGAACTCGCTTGGTTGCTCAATTGCATCACGCCCCTCAACTGGCTCGAGCGTATGATTCAGTTTAAGGAAAAGGCGATCAAGCAGGGCGAAAATGTCAGCGTCGGTTTGTTGGATTATCCGGTGTTGATGGCGGCAGATATTCTACTGTACGATGCCGATTTGGTTCCTGTCGGAGAAGATCAAAAGCAGCATATCGAACTGACGCGCGATATCGCGATTCGCATTAACGATCGCTTCGGTCGTAAAGATGATCCCGTTCTCAAGCTTCCCAAACCGCTGATTCGTAAAGAGGGGGCGCGGGTGATGAGTTTGACGGATGGAACGAAAAAAATGTCGAAGTCAGATCCGTCGGAAATGAGTCGCATTGAGTTGCTGGATCCGCCAGAAGCGATCGCCAAAAAAATTAAGCGCTGCAAAACCGATACCGTTAAAGGGCTCGAGTTCGACAATCCCGAACGTCCGGAATGTCACAACTTACTGAACCTCTACACCATACTTGCTCAAAAAAGTAAAGAGGAAGTTGCAACTGAATGCCAAGAGATGGGCTGGGGGCAGTTTAAACCGTTGCTAACCGAAACAGTTACAGGTGCGATCGCGCCTATCCAAGCAAAATATAAGGAGATTGCTAGCGACAAAGGCTACCTCGAATCCGTCCTCAAAGAAGGCAAAGAAAAGGCGGAAGAGAGCGCCAATCGCATTCTAAGCCGAGTCAAAGATGCGTTAGGATTTTCTCATGCCCTTTAAACATCTCAACCCATGAAACCTAGTCCCGATAAGCGTCTTGCTGCCCCTCCGTCCGTTGTACCGCAGCGATTGAACCCTCCGAAATCGAAGAAGTCGCTGTTGGGTTTGCTCTTGAGGTTCGCGATCGCGCTTTACGGATTGAGCGTTCTCGGTTCCTTAATTTGGTAAAGGGGCAAAATTTTTTTGCCCCGCGTCTTGAGTGCAATTAAACCCGCACGAACGGGCGATCGTCAACCGCTGTGGGATCGCCGTAGTTCGGACTCAGTTTTCCTTCCGGAAAGATACTTTTCGTCTTTGGCAGTCCGAGTTGACTGGCTTTTTGGCGGAGTTGTTGCTTTAAGGATTGTCGCGCTTTGCTCGCAGTAGACGCTCTGCGTTGCCGATTAGAGGGATAAGTCATCATGCTTTCACGATCCCGCTATAGTATTTTTGAACCATCTCCATACAATTGTACTAAATTTTTTCGAGACGCGCACGGCTCTGCATATCCTTGAGGAATCGCCAGTCGGCGCGATGTTCTACCTACCGCCATCAGTAGCGTCTAGCGAGCTATTTTAAGTCCACTTGCTACTATATCTAGGTAGAGTTCTCTAGTGTAACGCCTCACCTGACCCGCTTCTCGATCGGAAACCCGAACTGCAACCGATCTAGTATTTTGTCACTTCGCAACAGTTCTATCGGCATTTGTTGACAAAAGCGCGAAAAACCGTCGCTTTTTCAGAAGTTCTCGCTAAAATGCTAACTTGAATTCTCAATAGGACGTTCCACCTATGGACTGCCGCAAAATTCGTTTTTGTGCCGAGAAGACTAAAATTGACTGCGATCAACTGCTTTCGTTGTTTCGCCTTACTGCATTTTGGGCAAAAGATCGTCGCCTTGAGGACTTAGAAATTGCGATCGCCAACAGCAATCCAGCGATTACGCTCTGGGATAGCGATCGCCTGATCGGTTTCGCGCGGGCTACCTCCGACGGCATTTACCGCGCGACAATTTGGGATGTCGTCGTGCATCCAGACTATCGCGGTGCTGGTTTGGGCAGCAAACTCGTCGAAACCGTTATCGCCCATCCCAGCGTCAATCGCGTCGAGCGCGTCTATTTAATGACGACGCACCAACAACATTTCTACGAACGCATTGGCTTTGAATGCAACTCCACCACCACAATGGTGCTTTACAATAGCGCTAGTCGCTTGGTAACGCCCGAGCGATCGCCTCAGCATCAGCAAGCGGTAAGACACACTGCAACCGCGTAACCTCCGGTTCGAGAGCAACAATTTGCAATTCGCCTTGCAAGACTTCCAGCAGTGTTTGAGCGAGGAGCAAATTCATGCCAGGGGATGGCGCTTTCGGGGCTTGAATCAACTCTTTTTTTACACTTTCGGGGGTAGGAGGCGCAACCTGCTCGATTAAATCTGCGGCTTCGCTCCAAATCATCAGGGGAGAGCGAATTTCGATCGCGATAATACCGCGATCGCCCTCCGGCCGAGCGGAAATTTCAATTTCCCCTTCTTCCATATAAGCCAGCGAAGTATCGACAATCGCCATTAACGCTTGCAGCAAGCGCCGTCCGTCCCCGAGCAGGTAAAGTTCCCCCTCGGGAAGCTGACAGTTCACCTTAAAGCCGCGATTCGCCGCTTGTAATTGCGTCAAGTATTGCAGTTCCTCGAGCAGTCGTCCCGCTCCCACCGGCGCAAATTCGAGTTGATTCGAGCCGTATTCCGCCTTCGAGACATCAATAATTGTATCCATCAGTTGAACGAGTTTTAAAGAAGACTGATGGGCTTGACGAACGAACTCGCGTTCTTCCTCGGGACTGTCACAGAGATCGGAGATAATCAGTTGGTGAAGGCCGATGAGGCTATTGAGGGGCGATCGCAACTCGTGGGAAGTCCGCGCTAAAAATCCAGCTTTAAACTGACTGACTTGCACTGCCATTTCATAAGCAAGTTGCGTTTGTTTCAACTGTTCTCTTAGAGTTTCGATCTCGTTTTTTAGGGCTTCAGTCTCGTTCATTGGCTGGATTGTAACAGGGGAATAGGGTTGCAGGGAGCGGAGATGGAGGGATTGAAGATTTATTGAACTTTTAATTGAAGGCCGCTCGTCAGAAAGCTCCACTCGCTGCGAGTAGAGCTTCTTCAGTTATACTGCCCCGACGCAGAATTTCCCAATCTTTCCCCTGCCACCTCGCCACCGTTGACGGCAGATTGTTGCCCCAGATTCGGGTTATATCCCCGTCGCCCAGCGCTAATACTTCAGGAAACGCTGCGTCAATCGCAGCCATTGTTGTCAGGGGCGCTTCTCCAGAACGGTTGGCACTCGTGGTTGCCAAAGGGCCAGTTGCCGCGAGGATTTGTCGTGCGAGAGCGAGATCCGGAACGCGCACGCCGATGGTTTTGGCTTCGCTCGCTCTCATCGCTGGAGGGACTAAATCGGAGGCGGGTAAGACTAAAGTTAGCGCTCCCGGCCACAATTTGCGGACGGTTTGTTCCCAGCGTGCAACCTCGTCGGATTCGCCCGTCACGTAAGGGCGCAAACTTTCCCAGGATGCCCCCATTAAAATTGTGGGTTTGTTCGAGGGACGTTGTTTGAGATCGAATAATAGCGCCGCGCGCTCCGGGAGTGCAGCGAGGGCGGGAACGGTGTCGGTCGGAAAACTAATTGCTTTCCCCGCGATCGCGCCTTCAACTAAAGCAGCTTGCGAAACTCGAACCATAACGATTGGCAGTCCTTCTTTTTAACTCGCTTCTAGATTAGATTCGACTCGCGAGGGGCGATTGGGGAGAAAGAGTTTATAAGCGTATACTCCCAAAATTGCGCCGATTATCGGGGCGAAAATAAACAGCCAAAGTTGCTCGATCGCCCAGCCGCCTTGATATACGGCAACGCCAATACTTCTGGCTGGGTTAACCGAGGTATTGGTTACGGGAATACCGACGAGGTGAATGAGAATTAACACTAAACCGATGGGAATTCCTGCAAATCCTGTGGGGAACTTCGGGTAAGTGGTTCCCATAATCGCAAACAATAGGAAAAAGGTGAGAACGATTTCCGCGATCGCGCAAGCAAACAAACTGTAGCCGCCGGGAGAATGTTCCCCAAACCCATTCGTTGCAAAGCCTTTGCTAATATCAAAAGCCGGATTGCCCGAGGCAATCAGGTAGAGTACGCCTCCCCCGACAATTGCGCCGAGAATTTGACCGATAAGATAAAAAGGAAGCTCGCCAGTCGGAGTTTTCTTGGCAACCCACAGAGCAATGCTGACTGCCGGGTTAATATGGCAGCCGGAGATATCGCCGATAGTATAGGCCATCACCAGGAGCGAAAGACCGAACGCGATCGACACGCCTAAAAAACCGATCTTTTCGCCTGCTAAGACGGCACTACCGCAGCCGCCGATAACCAGCACAAAAGTTCCAAACAATTCCGCTAATAAAATTCGGGTATTTCGGGTCATCACATCATTAAGGTTAAAAACCTTTTGTCAGAGAAATTTGCGCAAATATACCATTTTATCGGATTTTTCTCTGTCAAATTTAAAAAAGTTGTAACGGTTTTTAACGCTTGTTCCTTAACCCAGCTTAGCATCGCCTCAGCCATTCTCTTTTTGGCGCGCCAGCAAAGATTTTAGCATTCGCCCGACTTTAGAATTGAGGCGTTCTTGCCGAGCGTGCTTGATGATGATAGGCGCTAGCTGCCTGATTCGAGGATCTCCTTTGATCGTTTGGGCGGCAAGCAGAAGTTCCATGCGAATGGACGCAACTTCCTCGAGTCGTCCTGCCACCGTATAGCGATCGCACAAATAATCGAGGACAATGACCTTGTAATACGCAATTGGAATCTGTTGGGCAACTTGCCGCGATCGATTCAACTGCCCCAAGGCTGCGTACTTCAAGGCTAATTCTCGTAAAATTGGGGATTGACTTTGAGGGTTTTCTATGGTATAAGCAGTTTCAACCCCTTGAACGAGTAAAAGCAATTTTGCTTCTAGAGAAAGTTCCCCCCAAGATTCATAGATCCGACTGCTTTCTAGGGCGAGAATCTTGATATAGTCTGACTTATGACTTTGGGCAATTTTCAGTGCTTGAATATAACGTCCGGCTGCAATATGTTCGTAAACAATCGCACCAAGTTCGTCGCCCACTAAACTGCGAAAGCAAAGGAGTTCATCGCCGAGATACTCCGGAATCAACTCGCGGAAAGTACGTCCGAGGGTGCAAGCGCGAGGATTGCGACCGGACCAACTCACCAAATACTTATATTGGCGATCGCGGTATCCTTCAAAAATCCACAGCGCTCCTTCTTTCTTATCTTCGGGCTTCCAAGAAGGAGGAATCCAAAAATTTTGTTCCATCGCCGCCTTTAATTCCGTCCATTGATGCTCGGACAGTTCCCAACTCGCCAAATGTTCGATTCCGCCCTCCTGCTGATGCTCTTGCGTTCTGCCGAGCTTGTAGAGGGCGTGATAGGGCGGCGATGCTTTAGAAGATTCCCAGAGCTTCAGAACTTGAGGCGAATCGAGAGTGGGAATGAAGGTAAAACGGTAAGCTTCGGTAAGTTTATTCCGTTTGGCCCAGCGCTCAAAGGGCTGTTCTTCTAAAAATTTGAGATAGCTTTCGCCATCTGCACCCTCGAAAGTCCCTAGGTCTTGCTCCGCAAAAAGTCGATTTCTCATTCAGTGCGAACCAATCCTACGACCAATAGGATAGCGCGAATTCTTCTCAACTGGATGAAAAGCTTGCCTTCAGAAAAATAAAGGCATTGCATCTCGAGAGAAGCGATGGAAATTAACTCGAAGATTTCGGTGGTAAGCGCCAAAATTGAAACCAGCGCGACAACTTGCGATCGAACCGTTCGATTTGACGGTGTTTGAGGAGAATTTTAGTCAGGTGTTGAACTTCAGGATCGCCTTGGATGGAACGCTCGGTTAACAAGATTTCCATGCGAATTTGCGCGGCATCTTCGGTGCGTTCGGCAGCAGCAAAACAATCGCACAGATAATCGAGGGTAACAATCCGATAATAGGGAACCACGATGTTACGAGTGAGGTAGAGCGCGCGGTTTAATTGCCCGATCGCAATATACTTCAGCGCAATATCTCTTAAAATTGGCGCTTTACTCAAGCGATTATCGATGGTTTGAGCGGTAGCAACAGCTTCAGCTAAGAGCAAAAGCTTAGCGGGCAAATCGAGATCGGACCAAGTATCGAATACTTTGCCCCCCTCAAACAGCCAAGTTTTGATATAGTCCGCTTTATGACTTTGGGCGAGTTTTAACGCTTGGAGGGGCTGACCGGCTTCGAGATATTCGTAGATAATTTCGCCGAAGCGATCGCCCACCAAACTGCGAAAATACACAAACTGCTGCGAGAGTGCTTCCGGAATAAAATGACGAAAAGAGCGCCCTAAAGTACAAGCGAGGGGATTGCGACCGTACCAGCTTCGCAACCGCTTGTACTCCCCAGCGCGATATCCCTCAAATAGCCATTCCGAGCCTCCCGAACCCTCTTGCTTCCAAGTCCCAGGTTTCCAGAAGTTTTGTTCGAGGGAAGTCAGGAGTTTTGTCCAGTCCTGCGATTCGGGTTCCCAACTGACGTGGCGTTCCACTGGCGTAGGAGTATCGCCTTTCCCTTCGCGGCTGCCAAGTTTGAAAACGGCTTCAAGAGCGGGATCGCGACTGGGGGCGCTGGAAACGCGCAGGATTTCTGGGGGATCGAAACTCGGAATATAAATGAAACGATAAGCTTCAGCAATTTTATTTTTTTTAGCCCATTTCTGTAATTGTTGCTCGCCCATTCCCTCGATACAGCGTTCTTCAAGTTCGTCGGTTGGATGCTGAAATCGATCTCGATCTATAAACATGGCAATTGACGTTAACCTGAGAGAAAAGTCAAACAATTGGAAATTTTGAATGGGTCAAGCAGTAAATGGCAATCTCGCTTCGGAATTCCTTCACCTGCCGGTTTTGAGCCAAGAAGCGATCGCGGGGTTGCAGATTATTCCGGGAGGACACTATCTTGATGCTACCGTGGGGGCGGGAGGGCATAGTAGTTTGATTTTAGCAGCCGTACCCGAGGTCAGTTTAACCGCGATCGATCGCGACGGCGATGCCCTTGCTGCTGCGCAAGAACGCTTAGGAGATAATATTAGCTTCTGGCAAGGCAATTTTGCCGATTATCAGCCCCAAGGCGTTGAGTTTGAGGGTATTATTGCCGATTTAGGGGTCAGTTCGCCACAGTTCGATCGCGCAGAACGCGGGTTCAGTTTCCAGCAAGAAGCCCCCTTAGATATGCGCATGGATCGTTCTCAGAGTTTGACAGCAGCCGAAATCGTCAATCATTGGGACGAACGAGCTTTGGCCGATCTGATTTACCAGTATGGGGAGGAACGCTTGTCTCGGCGTATCGCCAAGCGTATTGTCGGAATGCGTCCTTTACAGACTACCGTGCAATTAGCTCAAGCAATTTCATCCGCTGTTCCTCGTTCTTATCGCTACGGACGCATTCATCCTGCCACGAGAACGTTTCAGGCGTTGCGCATCGCGGTGAATGCTGAGTTGGAGTCATTAGAGCGCTTTTTGGCGATCGCGCCAACTTGGTTGAAGGCGGGCGGACGCATTGGCATTATCAGCTTTCACAGCCTCGAAGATCGCATCGTCAAACAAACTTTTCGCAATTCTTCCCTGCTGCAAGTTATCACCAAAAAACCGATCGTCGCCCAACCCGAAGAAATTGCCAACAATCCCCGGGCGCGATCGGCTAAATTAAGATTTGCCGAACGAATTGATTAAATTATGAGTTATGAATTATGAATTCAGAATGGGGGATAAAATTATGAATTCTGAATTTATCCCAATTCTTATTGAGATTACATAATTTCACACGGCAAGGGCATAGCACTGCTATGCCCTTACAGCTTACTCTCCATTATCCATTATTAATTATCCATTATTAATTAACCAAAGCGTCCGCTAACATACTGCTGAGTCGCCTCTTCTTTCGGATTTTGGAAAATCACTTCTGTTGCATCGACTTCCGCTAAATATCCCTGCCGTTTTCCATCGACAACCCGCACGTTAAAAAATGCAGTATAATCAGCCACTCGCGATGCTTGTTGCATATTGTGAGTGACGATAACAATCGTATAATTTTCCTTCAATTGGTGAATTAACTCCTCGACTTTCAGTGTCGAAATCGGGTCGAGAGAAGCACAAGGTTCGTCCATTAATACCACATCCGGCTGTACCGCGATCGCGCGGGCAATACAAAGGCGCTGCTGTTGTCCGCCCGAAATTGCCATCCCGCTTTGTTTGAGTTTATCTTTCACCTCATCCCAAAGCGCCGCCTGTTTGAGCGAACGTTCCACCAACTCATCCATATCGCCCTTAAAGCCGTTAATTCTCGCGCCGTAAGCAATATTATCGTAAATCGATTTTGGGAAAGGATTCGGCTTTTGAAACACCATCCCGATGCGGCGACGAACCTGTACCGGATCGATCTCTTTGCCGTAAAGATTTAAACCGTGATAGGTCATTACCCCTTCAGCGCGGAAGATGGGAATTAAATCGTTGAGACGGTTATAACAGCGCAACAGCGTACTTTTACCGCAGCCTGACGGCCCGATAAACGCCGTAACCTTATTTTTAGGGATATTCAAATAGATCCCTTTCAGTGCCAAAAAATCGCCGTAATATACATTCCAATTTTCCGTTTGTAAAACGGCTTCTTCCGTTTGAGTCGGGGCTATGCGATCGCTAATCATAATTGATTTATTCCTTATAATTTTTGTATGAAACAATAGAACCTTAGAATCGGCTGCGAGAAGTAGCAAAGCGAGCCACAGCACTGGTTATCAAAACAAACAGCACTAAGACAAAGGCCGCTGCAAAAGCAATTTTATTCTGATTGGCGAACGGCACGCGAGCAAAATCGTACACTAAAACTGAGAGCGATGCAGTCGGTTCGAGCAGTCCCTTTTGCCAGTTCGGCCAAAACTGGGTATTCAACGCCGTAAACAGCAACGGCGCAGTTTCCCCAGCCGCCCGCGCAATTCCCAGCGTTACCCCCGTTACAATCGCCGGAATCGCCGCCGGGAGAACGACGCGCAACACCGTTTGATAATCGTTTGCACCAATCCCCACCGATGCTTGTCGGACTTCTTGCGGCACTAACTTCAGTGCTTCCTCTGTAGCGCGAATAATCGTCGGCAGCATCAGCAGCGCCAGCGCAATTCCGCCCGCCCACGCCGAATAACCGCGATACAAACCGGGAATCGGGTTAAGCACGATAATCCCGTAGACAAAAACCCCAATGATAATAGAAGGAACGCCGCTTAAGACGTTAGCTGCAAAACGAATCCATTCGGCAATTTTGCTGCCGCGACTAAACTCTGCGAGGTAAATTGCAGCCATAACTCCGATGGGAACGCTAATTGCCGTTGCAATTCCCACCATAACCAGCGTTCCGAGTAGCGCATTACCAAAACCGCCACCTGGAAGCATTGGCGGCGGTGGCAGTTGGGTAAAAATATCGGGACTGAGGCTGCTCAGTCCTTTGCTGAGAATGTAGTACAAAACTAAACCCAGCGGAATGACTGCTAATACCATACAAGCCGCAGAAATTCCGGTCATGATTAAGCCGAATAACGTGCGAGGGGCGGCTGGATTTCGTTTCAGCGTTTGGGGATCGAAGTTGGCTCTCCCAGGCTGTTGAAAGGATTCCGATCTCATAAATGAATGTTCAAAAGATTAAATTTTTTGTAAATGCTTGACAAGCAGTTCGGCTAAGACATTAACGCTGAGAGTCAGAACGAATAAAATGAAACCGGCATACATGAGCGCTGAAACTTGCAAGCCACTCGCTTCAGCAAATTGGTTGGCTAGCAGCGAGGCGATAGTATTGGAGGGTTCAAAGATAGATAGAGATGCTTTGCTGTTGTTGTTGCCAATCAGCATGGTGACGGCCATCGTCTCGCCCAGCGCGCGTCCTAGAGCTAACATTACTGCCCCGATGATTCCTGATGAGGCGGCGGGAAGGATGACTTGCAAGATGGTTTCCCAACGCGTTGCTCCCAAACCGATGGAAGCTTGGCGCAAGTCAATGGGGACGTTACCGATCGCGTCGCGGGAGAGAGCGGCGATAATCGGAAGGGTCATAATGGCTAGCACTAACGCCGCCGGTAGCATTGCTGGCCCTTTGACGGGCGAAATATTGCCTAAAAAGGGAATGAGGACGAAGATGCCCCAGAGTCCGTAGACGACGCTGGGAACGGCTGCCAACAGTTCGACTAAGAACACAAAAATTCGCTGAATTGGGGGCGGTAGGTAATCTTCGGATAGGAAAATAGCAATTCCCAAGCCAATGGGAACGGAAATTGCCAAGGCGAGGAGAGAACTGATAATCGTACCGTACACCGCAGGCCAAACGCCAAAGTCCGGCGGTTCGCTGTTGGGTTTCCAGACGCTCTTAAGGATGAATTGCGGTCCGTAGGCGGTGATGGCGGGCCAGGAGCGCACCAAAACAAGGACGGCGATCGCGCCTAAAATAAAGGCAATCAGAAATGCGCCCGCCCGAGCCAGGAATTTGAATGTGCGATCGAGGTTGCGCTCTCCGGCAGAACGCGGACCCAAGGCTGTGGAGGAATTGTTCGTCTCAAAACTCAAGATATACCTCTGCTGTTTGCTTCATGAACTCCGCTGCCGGTTACTTTCTGTAGCCGTTCCCATATTGCTTAGAGTCCTTCTTTACAATCCTATCCAGTCTAATTTAAGAAAAGGTAAAGAATAATTGACAATTAATAATTGCCAACTCGCACCGAATGTAAATTGTGAGCGGTTTCTCGACAGAAACGAGATTATTCGCAGACAATTAACCATTGAGGTTCGAGACGGCTTTTAATATTTGACCAGCACCCCTTTTTCACGCTGAATGGGCAGTACGTCCAACAAATCGACTCGAGCGCAGTATTTTAGGTCTTCGAGGTTGTTCAATCTTAACAGTCTTTGCCCGTGACTAGCTCGGTGAAATAATTCCAGCAGTTTATCTTGCCACTGAGTATAAAGCGCGATCGCGGCGACAACTTCATCGTTACCGATAATTTCATCGCCTAATTCTTGCCAAAAAGGGAGTGCGATCGCGCCCGCACAAACAGTATCCTCGAGCGAGAATTCGCCTTCCCATCCCGAACCCACCAGCCAAACCGTTTCGGGCTGCTTTTGTTGCAAATATTGCACCACGGCTTTTCGATTCGTCAGCGCCGAGGTGATTACCGTCGGGGCATTTTCCACCCGTTGCAGCGCCCGCGTGCCGTTAGTGGTACTGATAAACAAACGCTTTCCGCCCATCCGTTCTGGCGTGCAGTCGAGGGGAGAGTTCCCTAAATCGCACCCTTCGACTTGTTTTCCACCTCTTTCTCCGGCTCGCAGGCGCTTTTCTATCGGCCATTCTTCGCTTTGTTGCAGCAATTGCTCGATACTGCCAAAAGCTTGGACGGCTTCCGCTCCACAGTCTAACGCGGCAGCTATCGTCGTCGTAGCACGCAGTACGTCGATAACAATCGCACAATCGGGACTAGACTCAGTGGGAACGAGTTCGGGAGTGTGATAGACGAAAAACTTCACGTTTTCTTGGTTTTAAAAGGTTTAGATCGATGCCGATGTTAATTCTACACCTCTAGAGTTAGCAAAGTAGGGGATGAGGGAAGAGTTCAACTTTGACCGGAGAAGAATTTTCCGTTCGCGGCTATCTAAGCTTTATATTTTGCGATCGCTAAGAAGACTGGTAGGAATCCCCATCGCTTCAGCACGGGGAGTGTCAAGCCCCAAAAGCGGTCGCTCGCTGGGCAGTTGCCTTCAAGCCGTAGATAGGATTGTTTACCAAATCGTCGCCGTAGGGCGTAAGACCTGAGAAATTCCCGTCCCGAGTCATTTCCCGGCGATCGCAACCATCCTTCCACCAACACCAAGCCAACCAACCAATTTCCTGCTCTTTTAGCACCGTCAAAAGTGCTTGATAGGTCAAATCATTCTGGGGAGGATGATTTTCTTTAATCCCATCAAGATCGTAGTAGCAGTATGCGGTTTCCCCCGCGATCGATTCATCTTGCTTGTTGGCGATTTCACCAAAAACAAGCGGTAAATTGGCTTCGATTACTGCATTAATATGCGGCATTCCATCATAAGCAGCCCAATAAGCGTGTCCGCTAAACAAAAGATTGCGGTCGGGATCGCTATCAATGTTCGCGTCGTCTGGAGTTGGAGGTACGGTATAGGATAGAACCGTTCAACTCCCCACCTGCACAGTCATCCCCGCCCGACGCAACCGTTCTGCTAACACTTCCCCCAACCCCGTTGCTGGGGTCAAAATGCCTCCTCGCTGTTGCCCCCCCGGTAATCGATCGCCGTGTAATACCAAACTTAAAGCCGATTCGCAGACAAATTTAACAGTAGCTCGATTGCCGGGATCGCCGCGATCGCCAATTAAAAACCGTCCTTTGCGTCCATCCATCGCAGTCCCCACCAACTCGCAAGAAAACCAGCCTTCATCCATCGTTTGTTCGGAAGGCCCGCTACCGGGTTGGGGCAGCACCGAACGCAGAAGCGATCGCAGTTGAGGCTGTTGCAGAAGCCCCATGAAAAGACCTAACCCCGTCGTTATTCCGATTGCTTGAAGTCCCGCTAGCGGGGGATCGAACTTGAAATACTCCTGATAAGTAAAATCGCGTCCGTAAGGTTCCTGCCACTGCTCGTATAAAGCGCAACTGCGGCGCACAACGCGGGTATTAACCGGCCCCATAAAAAACGGACCCACCCAAGTATTCACCTCTGAGTCAAAAAACGGAGTTATTGGATCGCGGTTTCGCTCTCTTTCGGCTTCGCTATAGTGCATAGAGGGGTTAAGCAGGAAAGGATCGTTAAACTGTGCCTCGGCTTGCGAATCGTACAAATTCAAGGCCGAGGCTAGGGTTCCGCCGTTGAAGCCGCCGTAAGCTTGGAAATAAGCCTTCACCGACTGACAGGGGACTCCTGCTTCCTGTTGCAGGTGACGAACCAGCAGGTAAGTCCCCAGATCGGACGGCACGGAATCAAAACCACAACCGGGAATGATGCGAGTGCCATCGGCAGCGGCTTGGGAATGGTAGCGCTCGATTAAGGTTCTGACCCAAGGCGTTTCGCCGGTAATGTCTACATAATGGGTTTTGAAGCGAACGCAGGCATCGACAAGGGCATTGCCATAGAGGGCAAAGGGACCGGCTGTGTTGAGAAGCACCTGGGTTTGAGAGACAAGATGATCGATCGCCTGTCGATCTTGGCAGTCAGCGACTAGGATATCTACGGTTGCACCGACTTCATCGCGAACGGCTTCTAATTTCTGGCGGTTGCGTCCGGCGATCGCAAAGGTGACTCGTTCGGGAGAAGTTTGGCGGGCTAAGTAATGCACGGTCTGCCGACCCACAAAGCCACTAGCACCGTAGAGGATGATGTGATAGGGACGCTCGGACATGGGAGTTTCATCTAATCAATAGGGGATAGAAATAAATTCTATGCCATCTTCGTAAGGCCCAGAAGCGCTTGAAAAGACCGCAATGTAGGACACAAGGTTGCGGTTAATATCGGTGAGAAAAGGATTAAATACCGTGGGACACACGGGATTTAAAGCTTGGGGAGAGAACGACCACTGCGATAATTCGGTAACGGATGCGAAGGTTTGTCGGCTCGGTCAACCAAGAATCCCCTCGCCGACCGGCTGGGGAGTATGTCAAGATATACTTATCTCAACTCCAACCAAGCATTCAGAAAAGTTGGCAGCCAATACCGAACCTCTTCGCTATAAAGAGCGTGCTTTTGTTTCTGCTCTTCAGGAGATTGAGCGCCGGGGCGCGATAGATGCGCTGCACCCAGTTGCGTCCAACGTTCCAGCATCGAACTCGTAATTTCCGGATGAAATTGCAAGCCGTAATTGCGATCGCCGTAGCGAAAAGCTTGATTAACAAAAGTCTCGCCCTGCGCTAGCTTCTCCGTACCGGCGGGCAACTCAAACCCTTCTTGGTGCCAGTGATAGACATATTGTGGGGGGCGAATTTCCGTCGCGATCGCGAAGCGATCGAGGAACTGAACCGGGAAATAACCAATTTCGTTAATTCCCTCCGGATGCGCCGCCACATTAGCCCCCAAAACGCGCGCCAGCATTTGCGCCCCCAAACAAATTCCCAAAAACGGCAACCCGCTACTCAGAACCGTTTCAATCCAATCCAGTTCGCGGCGGATAAAAGGAAGATGGTCGTCATTCGCACTCATCGGTCCGCCAAAGATAACCGCACCCGCGTAAGCTTCTAAACCAGAAGGCAGTTCTGCACCCATCGCCGGACAGCAAAGTTCTGCCCGATAGCCGAGGGCGCATAACGCATTACCAATTTCTCCGGTTTCAGAAATCGCTTGATGGACGACAGCTAGAATCTTTCGGGAAGGCAAAACAGACATAAATTGTAAGTGAATTAGAGAGCGGTTTTGCGGCGGCGACAGCGCTCGGAACAGTATTTAACCTCATCCCAGCAATCCGCCCACTTTTTTCGCCAAACAAAGGGACGACCGCAAACCGGGCAAACCTTACTCGGAAAATCAGATTTTTGACGCTGGCGAGCCATCTTAAATACTTAACGATTATCGAAGTGCGGGATTTTAGGCTTTTGGGTCAAAGAGCCATCCTTCTCTTACTATCCTATCAAGTTGATGCCGGTAGTAGTGGACTGACCCTTTACCCTCGAGAATCCGAAACCCAGCCATTTGTTTCCCCGACTGACAATAGACTGCCAGAATTAAAACTCTCAGTTGCAGACATAGCTATTATTCTATGGTAGCAATAATCAATCATCTATTATTGCTTTTAATCTATGGCTACTATTTATTTAGTTTATTAGATTCTATTTTAGGTATTTTGTCCCCACAAAGCCTTAATTAAATAAGGGGTTGCCCTGAAGAGAGCGGCGAAGAACCTGTCCCCACAGGAGTTTGGGCAAAGATCGCTCTCATCAAGCATAGCATATTAAAAACTTATTAATATTATTTTATCTTTGTTCCTTAGACTCGCAAGAATCGCTATCTTTTTCAACCAAAAGGCAGTAGACTTAACTGCAAGGTAACGAAATTCACAATTACGGCAATCCGCTGTAGCCTAGCAAAACGTTAGCGCTTAGATGGGTGTGCCTGTGCTTCCGCATGGGGAAATCAGCCAGGAACGACTAATTTCAAAACCCTTTAATAATGCACGCAATTCAGTTTCAGCGTAGGGAACTGAAAGAAGGAGAACTCATGACTCAATTTTCTAGACTTTCACGTCGCAAATTTTTATACACTGCGGGTGCTTCCACGGGAGCAATTTTACTCAAAGGCTGTCTGGGCAATCCCCCAGACCGGAGTGGGGGCGGAACCACAGCCAGCAGCCCCGCCTCTAGTCCTGCGGCTACCCCCGTCGAACTCAGTCCCGAACAAAAACCTGAAGTCACCAAAGTTAAATTAGGATTCATTCCGATTTTTGAATCGGCCCCCTTAATTATTGCCAAAGAAAAAGGCTTTTTTGCCAAGTATGGGATGCCCGATATTGAAGTTGCCAAACAATCCAACTGGGCATCAGCACGAGATAACGTCGTCATCGGTTCGGAAAAAGGCGGCATCGATGGCGGGCAGTGGCAGATGCCGATGCCGCACCTCATCACCGAAGGAATTATTACCAACGGGCAGAAAGTCCCGATGTACGTCCTCGCGCAACTCGTCACTCAAGCAAACGGGATTGCCATTTCCGGAAAAAATCAAGGTCAAGGCGTTAATTTAAAGCTCGACAGCAAAGCCGTCGATTATATTAAAGGATTTGCTTCAGCCAACGGCCGCAAATTTAAAGCCGCCCATACCTTCCCCAACGTCAACCAAGATTTCTGGATTCGTTACTGGTTTGGTGCAGGTGGTATCGACCCCGATACGGACATCGACCTGCTTGCAGTTCCTCCGCCAGAAACCGTGCAAGGGATGCGGACGGGTACGATTGATGCGTTTAGTACCGGCGACCCTTGGCCCTACCGCATCGTCAGCGATAAAATCGGCTACATGGCTGCCCTCACCGCGCAAATCTGGAAATGCCACCCCGAAGAATATCTAGCAATTCGCGCCGATTGGGTCGATAAAAATCCGAAAGCCACCAAGGCTATCCTGAAAGGCTTGATGGAAGCACAGCAATGGTGTGACAAGCCGGAAAATCGTCCCGAACTGATTCAGATTGTTTCCGGTCGCAACTATTTCAACATTAACCCCACGATTTTAACGCCGCCCTACGAAGGGAAGTACGAAATGGGCGACGGACAACCGGCTGTTGATGACTTTAAAATGGGACCGTTGTATTGGAAAGACGACCTCGGCAGCGTTTCCTATCCTTACAAGAGTCATGACTTATGGTTTTTAACCGAGACAATGCGCTGGAATTTCCATAACGGTTATTTTAAAGATTTCGATACGGCGAAGAAACTCATCGATAAAGTCAATCGTGGCGATTTGTGGGTTGAAGCAGCGAAGGAAGCAGGAATCGCTGCTGCTGATATCCCGACGAGTGATTCTCGAGGGGTAGAAAAGTTCTTCGATGGAGTTGAGTTTGACCCCGAAAAACCGCAAGCGTATCTCGACAGTCTGAAGATCAAGAAGGCTTAATGAGAATTCTCTTGATGCACTCAACAGGATATTTTGTTTCTCTCAAACTCCGCTTGACTTCCAACCCATAACTTTTTAGTAGTGAGGAAAAGTTTGACATGACAGCTAATGTTAGCGTTCGCAGAACTCAAAGTTCTAATCCGCTTGCCAAATTTTGGCAAAAGCAATCGGGTAGTATTGTCCCGGCAATCTTGGGATTTCTCGCTTTTTTAATTATTTGGCAGTTCTTTTCCAGTTCCGGGTTGACACGCTTGCCAGGGCCGTTAAGTTTGGTGACAGAAGTCCGCACTCGCGATTTATTAATGTATCCTTTCTTCGATCGCGGCGGTTTGGATAAGGGATTATTTTGGCAAACATTCGAGAGTTTGAAGCGCGTTGCTCTCGGTTATAGCTTAGCCGCCATTGTCGGCATCATCGTCGGCATTATCATGGGGACTCAACCCATCATTGATAAAGCACTAGACCCCTTATTCCAGTTTTTACGCATGATTGCACCTTTGGCGTGGGTTCCCATCGCCTTAATCGCTCTCCAAAGCCCCCAACCTTCTGCAATCTTCGTTATTTTTATCACCTCGGTTTGGCCCATCCTGCTCAACACCACTGAAGGCGTAAAGCGTATTCCCGAAGATTACAACAACGTCGCGAAGGTATTGCAATTAACCAAGAAAGAATATTACTTAAATATTCTGTTCCCTTCTGCGTTACCTTACATCTTCACCGGCTTGAGAATCGCGATCGGTTTAGCTTGGCTGGCAATTATCGCCGCAGAAATCGTGATGGGCGGTGTCGTCGGCATCGGCTTCTTTATCTGGGATGCTTACCAACAGAACTACGTCAGCGACGTAATCTTAGCAACCGTTTATATTGGTGCAGTTGGCTTGATTCTCGACCGTTTAGTGGCTTGGATTCAAACCTTAATTGTTCGAGGCGAATAAGTTCGAGGAAGTCATGGATAGTGGACGAAAACGAGCATAAGGCTCTCAAAGCGATCGAGCGATTATCAATTGTCCATTATCCATTATCAATTGTCCATTATCTCTGGTGGTAAAAAAATGAGTGCTATTGTTACTGTTGAGAATATAGAACAAGTTTTTCCCTTGACAAATGGGGGAGAATATGTGGCATTGAAAGGCATCGACCTAGAAATTAAAAAAGGCGAATTTATCTCCTTAATCGGTCACTCCGGCTGCGGTAAATCGACATTATTAAACCTGATTGCTGGCTTAGCCTTGCCCACCGACGGCTTAGTCACCCTAGAAGGACAGCGCATTAAAGAACCCGGCCCCGATAAGATGGTGGTGTTCCAAAACTATTCTTTACTGCCTTGGCGCACGGTGCGCGATAACATTGCGCTGGCAGTGGATGCGGTGATGAAAGACTTACCGGAGGGAGAACGTCGCGGGATTATCGAAGAACATATCGATCTCGTCGGATTGCGTCCCCACGTCGATAAAGTTCCCGCCCGGTTGTCGGGGGGACAAAAACAGCGGGTTGCGATTGCCCGCGCCCTTGCCCTGCGCCCCAAACTCCTGTTACTCGACGAACCCTTCGGCGCACTAGATGCGCTGACGCGCGGCAACCTCCAAGAACAATTGATGAAGATTTGCGAGGAAAACCAAGTCACATCGGTGATGGTGACGCACGATGTCGATGAAGCGGTATTATTGAGCGATCGCATCGTCATGCTCACCAACGGGCCGGGATCCCAAATCGGACAAATCCTCAACGTCGATATCCCGCGCCCTCGCAAGCGGATGGAAGTCGTAGAACATCCCAGCTACTATAGCTTGCGCTCCGAAATTATCTACTTCCTCAACCAACAAAAGCGCGTCAAAAAAATGCGAGCGCGCAAAGTTGCAGTGGTGGCGCGTCACGGACTCGAAAAAGTCAACCTCGAACTCGGTTTCGTTCCCCTCACCGCCTGCGCCCCTCTCGCCGTTGCCAAAGAAAAAGGTATCTTCCAAAAACACGGTTTGGATGAAGTTAGTTTAGCGCGGGAAACCAGTTGGCGCGGTATCGCCGACGGCATCGCGAACGGCTACCTCGATGCCGCCCAAATGCCTTCGGGAATGCCCCTCTGGCTTACCCTTGGCGGGCGCGACAATCGCACTCTTCCCTGCGTTACCGCCCTGACGATGACGCGCAACGGTAACGCCATCACCCTCGGCAAACACTTTTATAACGAAGGCGTTTATACCCTCGCCGACTTCAGAAACTACATTCTCAGAACCCGCCATCTCAAGCACCGCTTGGGAGTCGTTCATCCTTCTTCCATGCACAACCTGCTGCTACGCTACTGGTTGGCTTCTGGCGGTATCGATCCCGATCGCGATGTTATCTTACAAAATATTCCGCCCGCACAAATGGTGGTGGATTTACAAAAAGATAGCATCGATGGCTTCTGCGTCGGCGAACCCTGGAACTTGCGCGCGGCGATGGAAGATGTCGGCTTTATCGTGGCGACGGATTTGGAAGTGTGGAACGGGCATCCTGGTAAAGTTTTGGGCGTGCGGGAAGATTGGGCGAATGCTTACCCCAATACGCATATCGCCTTAATTAAAGCACTGCTCGAAGCTTGTCAATATTGCGCGGACGAAGCCAACGAAGCTGAAATTCGGCAAATTCTCTGCCGTCGAGAATATTTGAATACGAAGCCAGAATATATTCAATTAGTAGACCCGAATTCGTTGGTTTGCGATTTACAAGGGCCGAAGAAAACTTACGCCCACCACCTCTTTTATGGGGCAGGTGTCAATCGCCCCAGCCGTACCGAACAGTTGTGGCATATGGTGGAATTGGCGCGCTGGGAACATACGCCGTTCCCCCGCAATTGGCTAGAGATTCTCGAGCGCGTCTGTCGCGTGACGGCATTCAGTACGGCGGCGCGGGAGTTGGGCATTCTCGATACGAAATATCATAAGGGCGCGATCGAACTGTTCGACGGCACGAAGTTTGATGCGGAAGATCCCATCGGCTATCTTAATAATCTCAAGATTAAGCGCGATATCAGCATTGCTGAGGTCGTTCTCGACTCACGCCCCTTAATCGCGGCTTAAATCGAGAAACCGGGTTTCTTTTAACTTAATAGAAGCCCGGTTTAGGTTAGAACTCAATGTTAATAGAGCATTTCCTAGCGATTGCTTTCGAGCCAGTTTCTTTTACAATCTCTCTTTTTCCTCTTACCTTCAAACACCGCCATGATCTCACCCCTAACTGCTAAAGAACAACTCCGCGATACGCGAACCAATACGCCTTTTTTGGTTTTTGACGGCGTTTCTAAAATTTATCCTACTCCAAAAGGTAAGTTTGTCGTTCTCGACAATGTGAACCTGACGATTAACCAGGGTGAATTTATCTGCGTTATCGGGCATTCCGGCTGCGGAAAATCGACGCTGTTAAGCTTAGTTTCTGGCTTCCAGAAGCCTTCTATCGGGAGCGTTCTTCTGGATGGAAAACCCGTTGGCGATCCGGGTCCCGATCGCATGGTAGTCTTCCAAAACTACGCACTTCTGCCCTGGCGGACGGTATTTGAGAACGTTTATATTGCAGTTCATGCGGTCTATCCGAATAAGTCGCAGCAGGAAAAACGCGCGATTGTACGCGATCATTTAGCAATGGTTGGATTGAGCGAAGCAGCGGATAAAAAACCGCCGCAAATTTCTGGGGGTATGAAACAGCGGGTTTCCATTGCGCGCGCCTTGGCCATTCGCCCGCAAGTGCTGATTTTAGATGAACCTTTCGGCGCGTTGGATGCAATTACGAAGGAAGAGTTACAGCAGGAATTACTCGATATTTGGAATGAAAATCGCTGTACGGTGTTGATGATTACCCACGATATCGACGAGGCATTGTTCTTAGCCGATAAATTAGTGATGATGACTAATGGACCGGCAGCGAATATTGGGGAGGTGATGGAGATTCCGTTTGCAAGACCGCGCGATCGCGATTTGATTATGGAAGATCCGACCTACTACAAACTGCGCAACCATGCTCTTGATTTCCTCTACAACCGTTTTGCTCACGACGATGTAGGTTAAGTAGGAATTAAAGGCGCTGTTTTTATCTGATATTACTGTTAATGCAGTCTTAGATTGGTGCGTTACGCTGCGCTAACGCACCCTACTATTTTAGAGAATGTCCCGATGAGCAAAGTTTAAAATTGCGGCAGCAACTTCGGAGGGATATTCTTCGTGCATTCCTAAAGTTCCGGGCAAGCGCGCGATTTGCACTCCCGAAGCTTCAGCTATTGCTTCCATTCCTGCCTTGGAAGTGGGTGGTGCTTGTTCGGCAATAATGGCGAGAATGGGCAGCGAAACTCGTTGAATTAAGGCGAGAAATTCAGCGCGACTTTGGACGGGATCTAACCCGCCGGTGACAAAGGCAGCGGGGGCAAAACGCGCACCCGGTTGTTGAGTGCTTTGATATTTGGTATTCATAAATTCTGGCGTTAAGCGATCGCGATCGCAAAAAACGTGCCGCCCGTACATCCAGCGTAAAAAACCGGGTCGCGTATTGAGATAATACAAAAACTGTCCCAGAAGGGGCGATCGCACCATTCCCTCTACCGCCTTTCTCATCCCCGCAGGCGCGCCCATCACCCTCAACGGTCCCTGCCACGTCGGGGCGACTAGCACCAGCTTAGAGACGTGCTGCGGTAGTTCTGCGGCAACGTCTAGGGCGTATCCCGCCGCGTGTCCCGCCGCTGCAATGATAACCGGACTGTCAAAGGAAGCAGCGACGAAATCTCGCAGCATTTGGCGATAGAGTTCCGGATTGTAGGGTAAGGGCGGGCGAGCGGATTGCCCGAAACCGAGCCAGTCGAGAACGGTAACGCGATACTGAGGCGCTAAAATCTCAGCAATTTTCAGCATCTCCGTCCGACTCGATACGGTACTGAAGGCGGGAAGCAATAGTATTGGGTTGCCCTGTCCGAGGGTTTGGTAAACGATGGAAAACTCTTGTCCTTGCCAGTTCCAGCGATAAGAATTGCATGGCTCGGCGCGCGATGGGGAAGAAATTGTCATGGGGATGCGAATTCAGTGTAAATTCTAGTTTAGGATAGTCCGATCGCGCTCCGTATTCCGCAGTTTGTAAAGGTTATATAAACTGGGAGCGCCGGAAGAAATTCAGTATTAAAAGATTTTTTTTATACTCATATTGTGCAAATACGGGGGATTGAAAGCAGGCTTCTGTAAATTCATGGAAACCTTTACCTCTCAAGATTGAGCCGCCTAACTTTGTTGGAAAGAGCCTAGGATATCGTAAAACCGATGTAATAAAGGTTGTTGACGGACAGCGATCGCTTTGGGGTGCGATCGCGATCGCAAAAATATACGGATGTCTGCTGAATCAACTTAGACCCAAGTTAAGCGTAACTGCTACCTCGGTGTCCGGTTTTAATGCACCGATGCACGCTCCAATCCTATTGAAGATTTGATGAACCCGTAGAAAAACTGTAGACAACTCAAAGCACAGTTTCTTATAAAGGGATTGTGGAAAGAAAAACTTTGTCAGGTTCGATTAACGAACAGTTCGGACAAAAACTCGTGTAGCAAGCAAAAGTAAGTCCGAACGCAACTATTCAACCTGGAAACCAAAACGTGCAAATTTTATTAGGAGCCAAAGAGCATGAAATCTCAAGTGTTGACTGGTCTGCTTGCTGCCACCGCTACCGTCGCTAGCGTATTTACGGCAAACGCTTCCTATGCGTTCAACCTCAAGCAAAGCAACCCCAATCTTTACAATACCTTTTACAGCTATGTCAATGGCGAGCGCAATGAGTTAACAGATGCCGCTCAACATAAGTTAGATGCTGGCAGCTTAGTTGCAACGGGTGACAGCTTTGATATCGTCTTCATGACTGAAGGTGCAACCTACATTAACGACTTGTTCTATTCGGAAAATGGCGGCGCGCTCAAACTCGGAATGGATAATATCGCTTCCAACGACACCGCCCTGGCAAGTTTTAACAGCAGCTACAATAGCTACAACGGCCATCGCGAACTCGGCGAAGGACTCACCTACCAAACTCAAAAAGGTAACGTCCTCGACTTCTTCCTCAAATCCTTCCAGTGGTGGAAAGGCGACGGCAGCGACTACAATCTCAAAAATCTGTTCGGTGCTGAAGGTGCAGCCGGGGCTAATACCGATGGCTTGCAACATCTCGTTGCCTACGACTACTTCGACGGAAAAGATAGCTGGACGCTGCTCGGGTTTGAAGATATTGCTGGCGCTAAAGATCCGAATAACCCTTGGGGAACCTCCGATCGCGACTTCAACGACGCATTCTTCGCCATTCGCGGCGTAACTCGCGGCACAACTCCCCCGCCCGCAACCGTTCCCGAACCGGGTGTTACCCTCGCCCTTGTGGGTATCGCAGGTGGCTACATTGCTTCTCGCCGCCGCCAAGCCGCTAAGTAACAATGGATGGGAAATGGAGCAATTGCAGAACCTCGATTTCCCGCCATTAATGAATCCTTAATTAAACAACTAAACCCGGTTTCTCCCCGCAGAAACCGGGTTTAAAATTGCAAGAAGTTGCTGCCAAACTCGCTCTGGATTCGAGCGATCGCCTATAATTCAGAACAACTGTTCTTATCTAACAGCCATGACTTTAGCTCGAGAAACCCCCCACAAACTCGTAGTCTCCCCCAAAATCACTTGGGAACCCCTCCCACCCGGCTTTCAGCTTGACGAAGAACCTGTGGATAACATCGACCAAACTTTGCTTGCGGGCGCATTAAGCGAAAGCTTAGAACTCGCGGGCTATCTCAAACCCACCATGCTAGTGGGAGCGGACTTAGGAATTTGCGCCACCATAGACGAACAATTAAACATTAAAGCACCCGATTGGTTTTATGCCAGCCCAGTGCAAGAATGGACGGCAACAGCTTGCCGCAAAAGCTATACGCCCCACTTAGAAGGCGCAGTTCCCAGCATCGTCATCGAATTCCTCTCCGACAAGGATGGAAGTGAATATTCTGTCAAACGCAGCTACCCTCCGGGGAAATGGTATTACTACGAACAAATCTTGAAAATCCCCACCTATGCCATCTTTGAACCGGATGGGGGATTGTTGGAAGTGTATCGATTGCCAGAAAACGGACGTTACGAACTCGAACAACCTAATGAGGAAGGAAAACATTGGATAGCGGAAATGGGGTTGTTTTTGGGAACGTGGCGGGGGGAAAAGGAAGGGCGAACGGTATATTGGTTGCGCTGGTGGGATGAAGCGGGGAATCTGTTGTTGTGGGGAGTGGAATTGCTGCAACAAGAACGCCAGCGCGCGGATGCCGAAAGTTTGCGCGCCGAAGAAGAACGCCAGCGTGCGGATGCGGAAAGTTTGCGTGCTGAAGAAGAACGCCAGCGTGCAGAAAAACTTGCTGCCTATCTGCGCCAACAGGGTATTAATCCCGACGATTTATAACTTTATCGCGATTACATCGGATTGCTATAGTTAGCTGCCATATTGAAGGAAGATTGCGGAGTGGGCGCTTCCCCAACGGGCAGAACGTTGGACTGAGGGTTGAGTTGAGCAAACCAAGAGAGCGAGACTGCGATCGCGCCGGCTAATAAAAATCGTTCTAACATAACAGCCTACCTCCCTTTCTCTGTCCTAGGGCCGCTCCATAATTAACCCTCGAACGCTTGTATCTCTATTGTGTCAGTCTAAAGGTAGAAAGAGGCATGACCCCATACCGCGCGAGACGCTAATATTGGTCATGGTAGACAGCGATCGCGGTCACAACCGACAACGTTCCTTTAAAATAGAAAACGTAACAGTAGGGAACCGATGCCCGTAATGACGTTCCCAATATTGCTACCTCCCCCTTGATTCATCGGTTGGCGAGCCACCTCAATCACTTCGGCGAAATTTTTCGCGGCTTCCACGCCCGACGGATTCTTTTGAACCTCAAACAAGGCCGATGCTACTTTTGCATCCCGTTCCGCCGCCCCATAATTCCCCAATCGGAATAGTGCCAATCCTCGCCCCAAATAAGCTGGAGCGAACTGAGGATTGAGAGTAATCGCCGTATTATAGCGATCGATCGCGGCTCGATAATTACCATTCTGCGCCTCAATCGCCCCCCAAGCATGGAAATTCTCCGGCGTTCCGGCATAATCCGGAATCCCGTAAGTTCCCTCAACATAAGCCATGCGCAAATCCGTTCCCGCCAAATTTGCATTCACCAAATACGCCCCGCGCAAATCCGTTCCCGTTAAATTCGCGCCCACCAAAATTGCTCCCATTAAGTTCGCCCCATTCAGCGATGTTCCCGTAAGATTAGCCCCCATCAAATTCGCTCCCGTCAAATCCGCCCGACTGAGATTGGCATAACTCAGATCCGCGCCCTGCAAATCTGCGCCCTTTAAATCGCTCAGCACAAAACCAGCATTCCGTAAATCGCAACTCGGACATTGTTTCGTCGCGAGTAGTTGGCTTGTGTGCTGGATATTATCCGCACGAACGGGAAGCGCAACGCTCGATACGGCAAAAACAATCGCGGCAAAAGAAAAGTTAAATTTCATAGTTCGGTGTTACTGATAACTGATATACGGAACTTTCATAAAACGTCCTTAGCGATCGCTGATTTAAACTCCCACTACTTTTTGAATCTCCCGAGCGTGTTCGATCGCAAAAACATTCGCGTAGAGGTTCGCCATAATTTGCTGACCTTCCTGGGTCAAAGACAGATACTCTAGAGCATCTTTCACATAAGGATAAACCGCCTTCCAATAAAACTTCGCGTAATTGCGCCGCAAATCGCCCGGATTGCTAAAACCCATAACCTTATTTGCGCCTGTTTCTTCAAACTCATAAAACAGAGCGCTAATTTTTTTCAAATAACGCGGATCGCTCAATTGCCCGATTAAATCTGAAGCGCGGACTAAACCCGCATAACCGGAGGTATTTTGATGGTCGCTAGAATTGGGAACCGGAAAACGAGTCAATTCGATGCTTTGCTTAATCCATCCCGCATCGATAAGTTTGTGGTTGCCGAAGCGTTCGTCAATAAAGAGTTTCCCTCGGTCTACATGATAAGGCGTGAGGGAGGCATCGGAACAGCCGGGAGGAAGGTGAACCATCGTCTCGCCTTTGCCCGTCGCATAGAGCCTCTCTTGTTCTCGATCTTGACGGCACACGCTTTTAACGTAACCGATATCGTGACAGAGTAGCGAAATGGTGAAGTGCAACCAATCTTCGCAGGAAACGCCGCCATCGCGAATATGTTTGCCGCGCAGAACTTCTTGCCCGACTAGGGTTACTAAAATAGAGTGTTCGACATTGTGGTAGAGTGCATCGCTGTTGGCAATATTTTCCATTGCCATGCTTCCGGCCCAAGTGATAATTTCGGCGTAGTCTTGCTTGAGTCCGCCATAGGTTCGACGATAACTGTCTCGCAGTCGTCGAACAAATTCATCTATCAGGATTTCTGTTGCGTTAAATAACATCCTCAACCTCGATTTCTATCGTGCCACTCTACGAATCCCTACGAGATTGCTTCGACCCAAGTTAAGAAGGCTGACCGAACTGAAATGCTTTGAGGCTCGATCGCCCGATCCTGTAAGCTGCTGCCAGCATCGCGGCTTAGGCTTCTTCAGCAGGTTCGCTCGTTTCGGCAGAGTTGACAGATTCCCCAGATTCTATCGGTTCTTCCGGTTTAGCCAGTTCGGCAGGTTTTAAACCTTTTTCAACTTTAACGCGCTTGATGGGTAAATTCGCAATTAAAGCAGTAACGCGATTATCGCTTTCGAGGCTAACTTCTGATTCTTGGGGATCGATTTCTACATAACGCGCGACAACATCTAAAATTTCTTGGCGCATCGCTTCTAAATCGTCAGGATCGATGCCGGTTCGATCTTGGGCAATCACCAGTTTTAAGCGCTGTTTCGCATCGGTACGGCTGTTGGCGGCGCGATTCCAACGGAAGAGTTGTTCGAGGAGTTCGCTGAGCATATGGGGAGGAATTATGAATTATGAATTATGAATTATGAGTGATAAATGATAAGGGGTGAATGATGAAGGGGGGAGGGGGATTAGCTGCGGAAGAGACGCAGGAGGCGGGAGAAGAATCCTTCATTGGCGGACATGAAATCGAGGAAGGGGACGCTTTCTCCTTCTAAGCGTCGGGCGATGTTGTTAAAGGCGAGTCCGGGAAGGGAGGCTTTATCATCGAGGACGAGGGGTTCGCCTCGGTTGCTGGCGACGATGATGCGTTCGTCGTCGGGCATGATGCCAATGGGGGGAATGGCGAGGATTTCGAGGACATCTTCGACACTCATCATGTCGTTGGCTTTTACCATTTGCGGTTTGAGGCGGTTGATGAGGAGGCGAATGGTTTTTACACCGTTGGCTTCGAGCAGTCCGATGACGCGATCGGCATCGCGCACGGCGGTGACTTCTGGGGTAGTGACGATGATGGCTTCGGTGGCGGCGACGATCGCATTACGAAATCCGAGTTCTATCCCCGCCGGACAGTCGATGAGGATGTAGTCTTGGGTTTTGCTCAACTGGTCGATTAGCTGCTTCATTTGTTCGGGAGCGATCGCTTCTTTGTTGCGGGTTTGGGCGGCGGGAAGCAGGACTAATCCGGGTTGGCGTTTGTCTTTGACGAGGGCTTGTTCGAGACGGCAGTCTCCGGCGATGACTTCAATGGCGGTGTAAACGACGCGATTTTCGAGTCCGAGGAGTAAGTCGAGGTTTCTCAATCCAAAATCGGCATCAACGACGGCGACTTTATGCCCGCGCTGGGCGAGGACAGTTCCGAGGTTTGCCGTGACGGTGCTTTTGCCGACTCCACCTTTACCGGAGGTGATAACAATAATGCGACTCATAATTTATAAAATGTCTGGATGAGTTAAAGGACTGTAGGAGTAACGGTTCGAGACCCCGGTCTTTAATTTTTTTAGGGAGGAAATTAAAAAATGAGATTCCCTCGTTGTAGGGAAGTGGATAACGATTTGAACTTTATCGGGAGTTGGCGATCGCGTCAATCCAAACGCCTGCTACCGAATCAAAGATATAGGACTTGGCGAAGTTCACGGCTTTAGTGAGGCGAATCCCGTCGGCGGTGATATAGGCAACTTCGGGATAAAAATGTTCTGGCGATTGTTCGGGAACGCGGGCGAGGATATCGGCAATCCGAAGTTGGGTGGCTTCCATTTGCAGGGCGATAATGCGGCGATCGCGTTGTCCTTCGGCTCCGGCATGGGCAATCCCCAGCAACCGCCCCCAAACAAAGATATCGCCCGAAGCGATGATGATGCAACCCGGATTGACATCGCCAAAAATAACGACTGTGCCGGGGTGGCGAATTTCAACGCCGGAACGTAGGGTAGATTGAAGGTAGAGCGGCGGTTCGGATAAATCCTTGTTGGAGGATGTTCCGGGGGTTAGCAGCGGTGTATCGGGGGGCTGCTGTTCGACGGAATAACCGGCGGTGGCGGCGGCGACAGCGGTTTGTCGGCGATTGGTTTGGACGCAATCGATTTTCAGTTCGACTTCGGTGAGGGCTTGGGCGAGGGATTGCAGTTGGCGAGCATCCAGAAGGCGATCGCGTGCTATTAAGGTTACACTCGCTCCGGGCTGCCAAAATCGTTCTCCAGAATTCAATCGCTGTTTGAGTCGATCCAATATTTCTAACCAATCCCCTACTGCTTTGCTCTCAGAATTCGGCAAGAGCAATTGTAACTGCTCGTTGTTCGCAGTTAAGCGCACTTGCGCGTCTGCATCGGTTAATAGCGCGATTGGAATATCGGGTAAGGAAGCGGGTTCGGCAGAGTCAGTCATCGGGGAAGAGTTAATCGGTTATTAGTGAATCGTATCGTTATGATTGATTGAGCGGGCAGGCGCTCGGTCGATCGGTTTAAATAAATGCGATATAGGATTTTAGCGTTAACGGGCAGCAAAGCGATCGCCCGAAGATTTTAAAAAGCTGGCATTATAGAGGAAAGGGGGTAAGAACAATGGCAACTGTAGCAAAACGGCGATCGCAAAATAGCGAAGGTGATTTCTATGTCGATTCTACCTGCATCGACTGCGATACTTGTCGTTGGATGTCGCCGGAAACCTTTCATCGAACCGAGGAACAGTCGGCGGTTTACCATCAACCCACCACGCCCGAGGAACGTTTAACAGCACTGCAAGCTTTACTTTCTTGTCCTACCGCTTCTATTGGGACGACAGAAAAAGCCAAAGATATTAAAGCCGTTCAAGAAACGTTTCCGATTCCCATTGAAGACAATGTTTACCATTGCGGCTATCATTCGGAACTTTCTTACGCGGCGGCGAGTTATTTTATTCAACATCCCGACGGTAATATTTTAGTCGATTCGCCCCGGTTTGCTTCGCCTTTGGTCAAACGGTTGGAAGCGCTGGGCGGCGTGCGCTGGCTGTATTTGACGCATCGGGACGATGTAGCGGATTGGCGCAAGTTTCGCGAGCATTTCGGCTGTACGGCGATTTTGCACGCTGATGATGTTTCCGAGAAGACGCGAGACGTGGAGATGCAGTTAACGGGAGAAGAACCCGTGACTTTAGCGGCGGATATCACGATTATTCCGGTTCCCGGACATACGAAAGGGCATACTGTGCTTTTGTATCGCGATAAATTTTTGTTTACCGGCGATCATTTAGCGCGAGGGAGTTCTGGGCAGCATTTAACGGCATTCCGCGCTTATTGCTGGTATTCTTGGCCGCAACAAATCGAATCGATGCGCAAGCTCCAAAATTATACGTTTGAGTGGATTCTTCCCGGTCACGGACGGCGCTATCATAGCGATCGCGCGACGATGCAACAGGAACTCGCGCAATGTATTACTTGGATGGAAGCGCATTAGGAAGAGATGAGCAAGCTGACTAATTTACTTTCGTCTTTGATTATCGCAGCGTGGGCCGTCGCGATCGCGGTTCTTTCGGTACAAAACTACTCATTTATTTCCCTTAAATTCCTCACTTTTACCTCAATTCCGTTCCCCTTCGGCGTTCTGTTAACTTTCTGTTTTGGGGGCGGGTTGATTTTGGGCGCGCTGTTTCCGTTATTGTTGGGGAAACCGAGAAGATCCGCGCGATCGATGCGAGGCAGAGAGCGTAATGATTATCTTGAGGAAAGCGATCCTTTAGAAGATTGGTCTTGAGTAGGACTTTCCAAAATTATAGGGATTTGAGTGAAAGTATACTAATCCAATGCTCGGAGCGATCTCGCGCTGTCGATGAAGCGGTAGCGATGTTCGGCTAGCGAGTTCAATAGTTCGATTTTTTTTGGGACAGAAGTAATGACTGCAAGCAACCAATCGCCCAACAGCTATATTGAAGAAAATCCTGGTAAATCTACAAATAAGGTTTTTCCGGTTGCTCGAAAAACGATACAACCATGAAAACTTTAATTTATTATTAGTTGATAAATTGAATTGGATAAAATCTTTTCAAAAACTCTTGTTAGAAGAGGTATAGCAGTTTTCACATGGATGAGGTACACCTAGCGGGCGAATACCATTCGCCCCTACGGGGCGGCGTTTAATTTCGAGGAGACCTCGAAATCCGCGCCCCTAAAACCTCGAAATCCGCAAGAAGCAACGAAAATGTAACGCTCTGGCATCTCCTTCAACGGTGCATCAATAGGATTGTAAGTGCAATACAAAGACCGATCTGAAAAATTGAGTATTCTCGCTTACCCCATCACCCCCTCTCCCCGTCCCCCCATCCCCCAGAAGGGCGGTTTTCCCTACGTGGGGGACTTCTCTAATTGTGCCATGATTGAAGAAGTTGGCTTAGCATTGAAACTGACACAGGACTGACGCACGACGAAAGGCAGATAATCGGGTTATGGACAACAATAATTGGATTCAACAGCTTTTAGTATTAGGCGTGGGAACGACTTCCCTCGTCGCTGAGAAGTTGCGCGAGGCGGGAGATCAATGGGTTCGAGAAGGTAAGATGAACCCGGATCAAGCTAAGGTAATGGTTGACGATGTGATGTCGAAGCTGGATAGCGATCGCGGTAACATTGAAGAAGGAATGCAGCGCCAGTTGCGCAATATGCTTCAGGATTTGGGCGTGCCGCGCCAGTCGGAAGTCGATGAGTTGCGCGGACGCATCGATCGCTTGGAAAGACAGATCCGAGATTTAGAAAACAAAAGCTGGCGTTAAGGTTGGCGAACGGCGGAACGATTCTGTTCCTCTAGGCGGCTTAATTTCGCGCGGTACTCGCTGCGAAGCGTTTTGACGCGATCGCTCAATAAGCTCTCGTTCGCGATATCATCCAATTGCGCGATCGCTTTTTCCCACTCCCCTCGCGCTTCCGCTACACCATCTGGGGTTGTGGCTAAGTTCGCCGCCCGTTCTGCTTTTTGTGCCTGCTTTTCTGCCGCCGCTAACCGGTCTGCAACAGCCGTTTCGCTGGCAAGGCGCGCGTCGATTTGGCGCAGTTCGTTGCGATAATACGCCAGTAGCGGTTGTGCCTCGGTGTACGCGCTGACATCTTCGGGAATGCCGCGCAATTGGGCGAGGGTTTCAGCAATACGAGCGCGCTGTTTTTGTAAATCATCCAGGTTTTGCGGCGGACTGCTCAACAAACGAGCGGTGGTATCTTGTTGGAGGATGCGAGCGTAAAGTTGCTGGAATTCATTCTCGCGGGCGCAAGACTTGAGAGGTTTGCATAAAAAGGGAATATAAGGCGATCGCATCCCAATCACAATACTCGTCGCCACAATCGCCACCAACCCCGTCAAGGAAAGCGCCAAACCGCTATAGGTACTCATTTTGCTGGGATTTGGCTCGCGACTGAGGGCAAATAAACTCGAAATCGCCGTCCATCTCATCGGCGCGGTTTCTGCGTTCTGCACCGTCGTTATTTTGGCGAGGGCGGGAGTTTTCGAGCGAGGTACAACGGCGAGGGATTGGTGCATCTGTCGCACCGAAGCAAGCGCTGCTAACACTTCCGCTGCCGAAGCATAGCGTTCTTGGGGGCGTTCTGCGAGCATTTTAGCGAAGATTCCCGCTAAAGCATCGCTAACGCGCGCGCTATCTCGCCATTGCCACTCCATTCCGTAACTATCGTACAACTCGCTCGGCGGTTTCCCCGTCAGCAACACCAACGCCGTCACCGCGATCGCGTAGAGATCGCTATTCGGGTAGCATTGTCCCATCCGTACCTGTTCTGGCGGCGCGTACCCGACTTTCCCCACAAATGCGGTGCGAGTTTCTGTTTTCGGGGATTTTACCCCAACAGCAACCTCCGTCATTGCCTGTTTGACGGCTCCAAAATCAATGAGCATCGGTTTTGGGTGGGCGGTTTCGGGCGTTTCTGCCTCCGATCGCGGCAGCATGATATTATCCGGCGAAAGATCGCGATGAATGACTCCTGCGCGATGGATATAGTCCAGCACGGGCAAGATATCTGCTAACCATTGCAGAATTTCTGCCTCGGAAAATCCTTGTTGTTGGCGGGCGAGACGTTCTTCGAGCAAAACGTGATAATTTTTGCCGTCGATATATTCTTCGACAAGAAACAATCGCTCCTCTGCTTCAAAACAAGCCAGAAAGCGGGGAATTTGGGGGTGAGAGAGCCGGTGTAGCACTCGCGCCTCGCGTAGAAACAATTCGCGCGATTTTGCCAATACTGCTGTATCTCCTGCGGGCGGCAAAAACTCCTTAACGACGCAAAGATCGTTAAAACAGCGTTCGTCGGCGACGAGATAGGTGCGTCCCATTCCCCCTTCGCCTAAAAGACGCTGGACGCAGTAACGGCGATCGATTAACGTATCGGTAGCAATGGCTGATGTAGCCCCCATAATGGTGCAGGGAATTCAAAATTTAAGATTTCAAATTCAAAATTGAAGTGAGAGGGCGCTGCAACAAAAGAAACTGGGTTTTGAGATTTTGTTGCGCCCGAGCTTCGCTTCAATCTCGATCGGTTTTGTCTGTTTCTATGTTGCGAATTTTCCGACGAAAATCGAGCATTTTCTACAAATGTTGACAAATCTTGCGATCGCCATCCTAGCAGATGCGAATAGAAATCCCGCACGCCTCCAGTCCAGCCTTCCCTGAGTACCAATCTTGCGATCGCATTTTTAGAACGCGAATTTCCCCCAGCGGGACGACCGTGTAATTGTTTTATTACAAAGTAATAGCATCTATTTCCACTCTTGCTAGGGGTCTGCCAAAATTGAAGCAGTTGGATGTGCGGACTATTAATCTTACTCCCTCACTTCCCTCTCCAGAACGGATAAAATCGAGCTTGACAGATTTTAAGCTCGCGTGCGATCGACTCTGCTCCCTATAACAAGCTAATGCTCTCACAATTCTTGCGTCGCTCTACTCTCGTCCTTTTTTCGACTGCTTTAGTTACGAGTAATCTTGCCTGTCAGCAAGGCGATGCGGAAAGCAGCGCCCCACCTTCCCCCACTCCCGCGCCCCAAACCGTAAAAGCGTCTCCGGCTGCCTCCAAAGCCGTAACAGCGTCTCCAACTGCCCCCAAAGCCATCAAAGCATCTCCCGTGCCAACGCCCGACAGCAGTTTGTTGCTTTCAGGACGCGATCCCTATAATGAGGCAGTCGAACTCGCCTCGAGCGCGATTAACTTCAGCAAAACGGCGATGGTGACGGAAGATTGGGTGATGATTGCCAGTCGTTGGCAACAAGCGGTGAACTATTTACAAGCCGTTCCGCAATCCCACGGCAAGTATAAAGAAGCGAAAAGTAAGTTGCCGCAATATCAACGTTTTCTTTCTGAAGCGCAATTGAAAGCCAAGCCGTCCGAGCAAGTAAAGGCGGATGCGGGGGGCGATATCAATCCTAAGTTTTTCCTGGTCCCGATTGAGGAGCGAATTGCTGGAATTCCCCTGATTAAGGTGAAGTTTAACGGTCGAGAGTTTGATATGCTTTTCGATACGGGAGCGAGTAAAACTTTAGTGAGTGGAGAGATTGCAGGGACGCTCAATCTTAAGCCCGTTAGTTCGACTCAGGTGGGTATTGCTGATGGTTCGGTCGTCGAACTCCCTATTGTCGTTCTCAATTCGGTAGAAATTAACGGTCGAGTTATGCACAAAGTTTCTGCGGCTGTCGCGCCGAATATGCCGTTCGGCTTGTTGGGTCAAGACTTTTTTGAAGGCTACGATTTTACGATCAAACAAAACGCGATCGAGTTTCACCGTCAGTAGTGAATAGAGTATTGGTGCGTTACGCTTCGCGCTCCGCACCCTACTGCCCTGTCCAAATCTATTACGCTACTTTAATATAATTCTCTTCACGCTCGATTATCAATTATCAATTGTCCATTATCAATTATTTACACGCCTAAGAGGGCGACAAAAGGGGTAAATTTCTCACCTTGTACCCAAATGGAAACCGAACCGCCTTCGCAGCGAAACTCGCCCCAGCCGACATCGTTGGTAATGACGGGTTCTTTGATGTTCTCGGTCAGATCGTAAAACACGGTATTGGGTTTGTCGGTTTTCATCCACTTCCTGCCACCGGAACTATCGCTCATAAGTACGGCTAAACCTTGGGGATGTTCGCGATCGCCGAGTCGCGTCCAGCCGATCAGATCTCTATTATCGAAATAGTCATTTTGATCGCCGTAGGCGTAATGCTGGCGCGCGTGCAAGAAGATATCGATCGAGGAACGATGGGAATCCATCCGAATTTCGTAGCCGCGATCGCTGTAGCGCGCCCCGTAGTAATCCGGGTAGAATACGCAAGGATAACCCTCTCGTCGCAGCAAAATTAAGGCATAAGCTAAGGGTTTAAACCACGATTCTACGACCGATTCTAGCGCCTGCAAGGGCTGCGTATCGTGATTTTCGACAAAAGTGACGGCGAGGGCGGGTTGCTGCTGCATGAGCGTGCCGTCGAGGATGGTTCGCAGATCGTAGTAGCCCCCCATACGACTGGCACGATGGAAGTTGTAGTGCAGGGGAACATCGAATAAGGACATCCGCCCGCCCGTGACACTGATGTAACGGTGCAGTGTTTCGATATCGTCTTCCCAATATTCGCCCACTGCAAAAAGCTCGCGCTGGGCGTGCTGGCGCATAGCATCAAGCCAACCGCAGTAGAATAGGGAACTAATATGTTTGACGGCATCGAGGCGAAAACCGTCGATATGGGTAGTGTCAAGATACCATTTTCCCCATTCTGCGACCTCTTGGCGCGTTTCGGCGTTGCTCATATCTAAGTCGCAAGCCATGAGAAAGTCATAATTTCCGTGTTCGGGATTGACATCGTTTTCAAAGTGTTTATCTTTTAGGCGATAGATATTTTTATCGTTCCAGTCGTAGGCGTTGTGGTTGACGGAATCGAAGTGATACCAATGCCATTTAAAGCTAGAGTAGCGATCGCCGCGTCCGGGAAAGGTATAGTTGCTGTAAATGCGAATGGTCTTGGCGTTACCGAGTTCGTAGTTGCGGTTATCCCACGCCACGGGCGTTGCTTCAACGTCTTCGGTTGCGTCGCCGCCGTTTTTATGGTTGAGAACGATATCGGCGTAGATATTAATACCGGCGTTCTTTGCTGCCGCGATCGCGGCCAAGTATTCTTCTTTTGTACCGTATTTGGTGCGAACCGAATCTTTTTGGTTAAATTCGCCAAGATCGAACAAATCGTAGCTGCTATAACCAACATCGTAACCGCCGCTGCTGCCTTTATAGGCGGGCGGCAACCACAGGGCGGTAATACCCTTTTTAGCTAAATATTGCGCGTTTTGGGCTAATTCCGACCACAAGCTGCCATCGCTAGGACTGTACCAATGGAAGTATTGCATCATCGTGCCGTTGATAACCATAAGCGATCGCGTCCCCTCGACGACTAGATTGAGCCGATCTTCAATAGAATAGCCGATTGCTGTGGGGTGAATTATGAATTATGAGTGATGAATTATGAATGGGGAATGGTGAATAGTGAGATTAAAATTTTTCGTTTCAATTTCGGTAATCGCCCAACGAGCGCCTGAAGATAAAGGTTAAGCTAGCGATAATCGTTCGGTTATTGCGCCTTGCGATCGGTTGAAAGCACAAGCATTGCGCCTTTACTGTTTCATTAAGAAGTATTTCCGATGAATAAAGAATTAGCAATTCTCACGCGCGGACTCACCAAGCAATTCGAGCGCCATGTTGCGGTTAACGAAATCGATCTACAAATCGAGTGCGGCGAAGTCTATGGTTTAATTGGGCCGAATGGCGCGGGTAAAACGACCCTGATTCGGATGTTAGCCGCCGCAGAAGAACCCACTGTTGGTGAAATCTATATTAACGGCGATCGCCTCCTGCGCGACGACAGCAACCCCAGACTCAAGCAACGTCTCGGTTATCTCCCCGACGATTATCCCCTCTACGACGACTTGAACGTTTGGGATTACCTCGACTACTTCGCCCGCTTGTACCGCCTCCGACAACCCAAACGCCGCCAGCGTATCTACGACGTTCTCGAATTGGTGCAACTCACCAACAAGCGCAATAGCCTCATTTCTACCCTTTCGCGGGGGATGAAACAGCGGCTTAGTTTGGCGCGCACGATTATCCACGAACCGATTTTACTCCTACTCGATGAACCCGTTTCCGGTTTGGATCCGATCGCGCGGATGCAATTCCGAGAAATTATCAAAGTCCTCCAAGAAGCGGGAATGACGATTTTAATCTCCTCCCATGTCCTCAGCGACTTAGCCGAACTGTGCAGTTCTGTCGGCATCATGGAAATGGGCTTTTTAGTGGAAAGTACCTCCCTCAAAGAATTATATGCCCGCCTCGCACGGCAACAAATCTTAATTTCAACGTTAGGCTCGATGGAGGCATTACAGTCAGAATTAAAGAACTGTCCCTTCGTGCAAGATTGGGAAACCGTACCCGAAAAACACGGCTATCGAGTTAACTTTTCCGGCACGACTGAAGATAGCGCCGAACTCCTTAGATCCCTCGTTACCGCAGGAATTCCCGTCGCTGAATTCCACAGCACTCAAGAAGATTTAGAAAGTATTTTCTTAAAATTGGGACACAAACAAGCTTCTTAATCATGAATCCTTGAGTCGGTTAATTTTTAGCGATAGAGGCACAATGAATGAAAACCGAACTTTTAGATCGGGTTGGCGACTGGAACCCGCAGCTTTATCGGGAAATAAAAGGGAAACTAAAATTAAGAAATATCGCTACGGTGAGCCTTGCCTTTTTATTCCAAGCGTGGCTAGTTTGGGCTAAAACCCACACTCTTGATGGAATTGAAGTGGAGTGGCGGGAGGTTTTTTACGGTTTAAACTGGTGGCTGCCGATGGGCGCAAGCGCGATCGGCGTTTATCAGCTATCGCGCGATCTCTGCCGAGAAAAATATCGCGGTACTCTCAACTTTTTGCGCCTTTCACCCCAACCTAGCGAAAGTATTTTGCTGGGAAAATTTATCGGCGTTCCTCTCCTCCTGTATTTCGCGATCGCGCTTGCTTTTCCCCTCCATTGCAAAGCAGCCTTAATCGCGATCGAGGATTTATCAATTGGAGAAATCTTACTTTCCTTGGCGAAAGTTTATCTGGTTTGGGTCGGGATTGTCAGCATTTTGTATAATCTAGCATTATTGATAGCTTTGACACCCGATCGCAAACAACCCTTCAAAGCACTCCCCTTCTTCAGCAGTGGAGGTGCGTTAATCGCAACGCCGATCGCACTCTTACTAATTGCGAACTTCTTCCCGCAGTTCTACTCTGCTTCTCCTGGCGGTGTTTGGAATTGGTTTTTTCTACCTGAAAGCTTTGCCTACCCCTGGCTCTTGGCAACGCTATTCGCGATTAACTTTTTAATTTGGAAGGCGACGAATCGCGGTTTCTGCAATCCTAACACGAGCTTAATTACAGAGCTTCAGCATTACCAGATTGTTGGCTGTACGCACCTTTGGTTCTTGGGGTTTGCGTTTCCAGAACTCCTGCAAAACTCGCCTTACGGCGGCAGACTAGCTTGGGCAATTTACCTGCTAGCAATTCCTATTGTTCACCTTGCTTTTCTTTATGTGTTGTTAGTTCCTACAGAACAGGTTGAAGGAGAGGGCGCAGATCTGAAAGATTTTATCGCTGCTCGACAAGAATTACAAACGGGCGGACTCGATCTTTTAGCGCTTAAGTTTAATATAATTATTGTTTTAGTCCTCTGGATGCCTTGGCTAACGATCTTCAGTTATTTAAGCTAAAATAACACTGAACTTAAGCGAGGTAGGCGCTCCCACTCCACGGAAGCTCGGGCGTTTGGCGAAGACTGTACGTTACGGAACGCAAAAAATTACCGATAATGCAATGAATTTGTACGAACGTTATCAATTGTCAATTATTCAGCAAGCCTTAGCTATCTTAATTTCAAGGTAAACGAACAATGAATGTAGAAAAACTCGACCGGATTGGCGATTGGAACCCACAACTTTATCGAGAACTCAAAGGAAAACTGACACAGCGTAACATTATTTTGACCGTTATCCTGTCCTGCTTATTTCAATCCCTTCTGATTCTGCCCAATCTCTCCAATCGCAACGGCGTTCGAGAGGTGCAATGGGAAGCGATTTTCCAGGTTTTAAATTGGGTGCTGCCCATCTTCGCGATCGCGATCGGCGTTTACCTGCTCTCGAGCGATCTCAATCGGGAACAAGCGCGCGGCACGCTTAACTTTGTTCGCCTTTCCCCTCAACCGAGCGAAACAATTTTACTCGGAAAATTCCTCGGCGTTCCGATTCTCCTTTACCTCGGTATCGCCCTCATCCTACCGCTACATCTCCGAGCCGGAGCGAGCTTAATCGCGGATTTGCCCGTCGGTAAAGCATTTTTTGTGCTTTTTGGCATTTATCCCATTTGGGTGGGTCTGAGCAGTCTTTATTACAGCTTAGCCGCGTTATTGATGTTGGTGAATCAAACCGGAGAGCAAAAATTTATCCCCGCCGCCAGCAGTCTAATAGCCCTGATAACCGCACCGGTGGCGATGGGGGCGAGCGCGCGTTTCTATTGGATGTACTACGACAATTCGGGAGGAATGAGTTGGAATTGGTTTTTCCTCCCGGAAAGTTTCGCTTATCCCTGGATACTCGGTACGCTGTTCGCCCTCAACCTCTGGATGTGGCAGATTATCAATCGCCGTTTTAGCAATCCCAATCAGACTTCAGTGAGTAAGGCTCAAAGTTATTGGATTGTCGGCTGCACCAACGTCTGGCTATTAGGATTCGCATTGCCCGATATTGGCGTAGAAAGCGGTTCTGCGGGTTCGATGGGAACCTTATCTCTGTTCGCGATCGCGCCAATTACGATTCTGTTAATGGCAGCACTCTTATCGCCAACTCGTCAAACCTTACTCGACTGGGCGCGCTACCGTCATTGGGAAACCGCCCATAAACGCACGCTGCTGCGCGATTTACTCCTCGGGGAAAAAAGCCCGTCCCTCGGCGCGATCGCCCTCCATCTTGCCATTATCGCCGTTATCTGGCTGCCCTGGCTCGTTCGATTCATTCATTCTCCTTCCTTATCTAGCCCGCTCGAGCAAATAGATGCTCTCCCACCGACGGCTTTACGCTTCATTCTCAGCTTGTGTATCACTGCAACCGTATTTTTTATCTATGCCACCCTCTGCCAAGAAATCCGCTTTCACGCCAAAAATAGGAAACACGAGGGAAGTATTCTGCTCGGTTGGTACGGCGCGATGATTGTTCCTTCCATGATTGTGAGTCTGTTCCAAATTTCTCCCGCCCAATTCCCCGTTTTGTGGCTATTTTCTCCGGTTCCCTTTATCGGTGCAGTCTATTGCTCTGCTTTCAGCCTATTCGCTGTTTTCTTCGGGCAACTGACAATTCTGGCGTTACTGGTTCGCCAGTTCCAACGTCAACTGCAACGGGCGGGCGAATCGGAGTCGAAAAAACAGTTTTTCGTTGTTGAAGAGCGATCGCAATCATGAGTCTCACACTGCTAGAGTACATTGGCGAATCGAACCCGCAATTCTATCGGGAGATTAAAGGCAAACTGACAAGGCGCAATGTCCTTGTCACCGTTCTTATCTCTCTCCTCTTTCAAGCCCTGCTGATTTTAAAGAATAGCTCCGATCGCTCTGGGATTTGGAGCGTTGAATGGGTATCGCTTTACCGGAGTTTAAACTGGGTATTGCCTATCTTCGCGATCGCGATCGGCGTTTATCTGCTCTCGAGCGATCTCTGTCGGGAACAACTGCGCGGAACCCTCAACTTTGTCCGCCTTTCCCCGCAACCGAGCGAAAGCATTTTACTAGGCAAACTCCTCGGCGTTCCCATCCTTCTTTACCTCGGTATCGCCCTCATCTTGCCGTTGCATTTCCTCGCAGCAGCGAGCTTAATCGCGGGTTTGCCAGCCGGGAGAGCATTTTTTGCACTTTTTGGGGTATATCCCGTTTGGGTGGGTCTGAGCGGCATTTATTACATCGTAGCGATGTTGTTCGCCTTGTTAGGTTCAGAGGGAAACCTTAAAGATATCAAGCTTCTACCCGCTGCTAGCAGTTTGCTAGCTTTAATAACGGCATCAATGGCAACCGCCGTTCTTCTGCGTCCGGATTGGATGTTCTACCCCGCTTTCGAGAGTACGGGCTGGAATTGGTTTTTTCTTCCCGAACGCTTCGCCTATCCCTGGCTGCTTGGAACGCTATTTGCCCTCAATCTCTGGAGTTGGCAAATCGCCAATCGCAGTTTCCGCCATCCCAACCCGACTTTGATTAGCAAGGCTCAAAGTTATTGGATTGTCGGCGGTACGCACTTCTGGTTGCTGGGGTTTGCGCTACCGGATGTGTTAGTGAATAATGCTGGGGGGAGAATTGAAAGTTTCTTTTCTTTATTGGCTTTAATTGCGATCGTACCGATGACGCTTTTGGTAATGGCAGCCGCGCTTTCTCCTTCCCGAAAAACCTTAATCGATTGGGCGCGTTACCGTCACGTTCGGGAACCAGAAAAACGGGAATTGTGGCGAGATTTGTTCCTAGAGGAGAAAAGTCCCGCTCTGGGTGCGATCGCGGTTCATATACTCTTGATGGCGGCAATTTGGCTGCCGTGGTGCGTTTTTTTCCTCCATTCTCCCGCTGTTGAAAACGCCAGTAGCCCCAACCAGCAACCCTTAACTCCGTTGCATCTGGCGCTGACTTTCTTCATCACCGCGATCGTCTTTTCCATCTATGCAACCCTGATTCAAAGTATTATTTTTCAGTCGCGAAATCCCATGCAGAACGCCAGTAAACTGTTGCTAGCGATCTCGCTCGGACTAACTCCCTTGCCCTTAATTACTCTATTTGGACTTGGCATTGAAGGCAGTGCCGTTCTCTGGCTATTTTCGCCCCTTCCCTTCATCGGGGCTTTCTTCACTCCTACCCCCCTCCTCTTAGCAATTTCCCTCGCTCAACTCGCCCTCTTATATTTTCTATTGCGCCGGTTCCAATCCCAGTTGCAAGAAGCTGGCGAATCGGAGTTTAAAAGAATATTGCAGCAGGGATAACGTTAATTCCCGAAAGAGTCAGGCTCGACCCCTGAATTTGAGAAAAATGGTAGAATGCTCTTTTGTTCGCCGTTTCGAGCGTTTTGTTTGTGGGCCAAGTTGAGGGGCAATGCTAGTCTTAGTAGCGATCGCGAATCTCATCCTCGCATTGTTCAATTTTTATATCGCTTGGAAACTGCAAAAATGGCGGCGCGCGATCGCTTGTTTGGCAGATATCCTCACTTGTGCTGAAAACAATGCCCGTCCCTTTCTCGTCCGCGCCCCAGAATTTATTTTGCAGTACCAACACAAAAGTCGCCAGCTTAAAGAACGCTCTCAACAACTTCAGCGCCAATGGCAACAACTCGCACAACTGTTGAACCTTTTAAACCTTTTAGCACCCTTCCTCCCCAAACGTTGGCAGCTTCAAAATCTTTTGAGAACTCCATTCTCCCCCACCCGAACTAAACCAACTCTTCTGCCATCTGGGCTTGCAATGTTTTTCGGTAGCGCCAGCGAAAAATCAAGCTTAAAGTAATTTGTTTCATTATCCAATACAAAATCGTGAGGATGATAAAGGTTAGAAACATCACCAGTAAAGGTTCTTTATCCGCTAAATGCTCGATTGTTGTTTTAGCCAAAACCTTGGGTTTCGTAACAATATCCCAACTATTAAACCGCTTAAATCGTCCCAAATAAATTCCGAGCGCAGACAGAGCGTGCAAACTCAATTCAACCAGCAAAGTCCATTGCCCCAGTTTGTGTCGGTGCAAATAGTAGCCCAAATTAATAATCGAAAGGACATAAGCTTCAAACCCCGCCCCAATAAACAAAATATATTGCGGAATTAACACCAACGTTACCACCCATAACGGATAACCATCGCGAATGATATCAACTAAGTGAATGATATCCGTCAGCACGTAAGGTGCATTCGGCAAAAACGCCACAAAAACCACGAATCCCAACCACCACAACACAGAACGAGGTTGGCGCAATCGAAATAGCCAAATACTCAGTGCGAGAGGAATATAGGCTAAAAACGAATTCCAGAGCATGAAAGATAAACTCCGTTTGAAAGCAGGAAACGCTATTGCTAACCAATGTGCAGGCAATCTAACTTTCATAGCCAGTTAAATCAAAGTTTAGTTTATCTGTATCCGGTTATAACATTTCTCCCTCGTCTTCCACGGGCTAGACGCTGGGGCTAACGTCGAATTGCACGGTAAAATAGGGCGATGCACGTCCTTTGAGGAGGAAAACCTTGACCGCTCCCCTTTTTGGTTTTAGCGCCACACCACAGCATCGCTTCGCCAGCGCTATCCCCTCTCTCAACCCCCTCTTTGACGGGCTAATATCGCGCAAATTTTCCCTCCTGCGACTTTTAAAGCGCAAAATCGGGCGCTTCTATCTTTTCCTTGCCGTTCTCTCGTTCCTCTTCATCTCCTCCGTTGCGGCTTGTACTCCACAAACTCCCACCCCGCCGCCACCCATCGCTTCCCCAACGCCTGCTGACGACGGTATCTTAAGGCTACTCTACTGGCAAGCCCCCACCATTCTCAACCCGCACCTCGCTTCCGGTTTTAAGGACTACGAAGGCGCGCGACTCTCTTACGAACCTCTCGCCAGCTACGATAAAGACGGTCAGTTAATTCCTTTCCTAGCGGCTGAAATTCCCACCGTAGAAAATGGCGGAATTGCTAAAGATGGAAAGTCTGTCATTTGGAAGCTGAGGAAAGATATTAAATGGTCGGATGGAGAACCTTTTATGGCGGCGGATGTCGTCTTTACTTACCAGTATATTTCTAATCCCAATGTTGCTGCTTCATCGAGCGAGAATTACGCTAATATTCAAACGGTTGAAGCGCTAGATGAGTACGTCATTAGAATCAAATTCAAAGAAGTAACGCCGAGTTGGGCGATTCCTTTTACCGGACAGAGTGGGGCGATCCTACCCAAACATATTTTTAAAGCTTATCAGGGTAAAACTGCACGAGAAGCGCCTGCAAACTTCGAGCCGGTGGGAACGGGACCTTATCGGGTTATTAGTTTTAAGGCAGGAGATATTATTGTATTCGAGCCGAACCCTTTTTTTCGAGAAGGAACTAACAATTTGTTTAAGCGAGTTGAATTAAAAGGGGGTGGCGATGCGCGAGCGGCGGCAAGAGCGGTGTTGCAATTTGGGGATGTCGATTTTGCTTACAATCTCCAAGTAGAAGCGTTGATTTTAAAAGACTTGGAAGCGGCGGGAAAAGGAAAAGTCATGACTATTTTTGGGTCTCAGATCGAGCGCATTCTTTTTAACTTTACCGATCCGAATAAAATTGCTAATAGCGGTGAAAAATCGAGCGTAGAATTTCCCCACCCTTTTTTCGTAGATTTGCCCGTTCGTCAGGCGTTTAAACTCGCGATCGACCGAGGAACGATCGCAACTCAGCTTTACGGAACGGCGGGTCAGAAAGTCGGACAACTTTTGGTCGAGCCTGCTACTTTTAAATCCGATAAGATTGCTTATGAATACAATTTAACCAAAGCAAATAAAGTGTTAGATGAGGGAGGCTGGAAAGATACAAATAATGATAATGTTCGGGAGAAGAATGGAATAGAACTTAAGGTTTTGTTTCAAACTTCTGCCAATCCAGTTCGTCAAAAGACACAAGAAATCGTTAAAAAATCGCTCCAAAAAATAGGAGTAGGCGTTCAATTAAAAACCGTCGATCCGGAGATTTTCTTTTCGGGCGATCCGGCTAATACAGAAACGGTAAATAGCTTTTATGCAGATTTAGAAATGTTAACATCCGGGAATGAGAATCCCGATCCAGGTCTCTATATGAAATGGTGGACGTGCGACGAAGCAGCCCAGAAGGAAAATAATTGGCAAAAGCCTAATTATGCGCGTTATTGCAACCCGGAATACGATAAGCTCTGGCAGCGATCGCGTCAGGAACTCGACCCTAAAAAACGGACTGCACTCTTTAAACAAATGGACGAGTTACTCTCAAAAGATGCAGCAGTCATTCCGATTGTCAATCGAGCCAATACGAATGGGGTCAGCGTTCGCTTACAAGGATTAAACCCTACGCCGTGGGATGCTAATACTTGGGATATCAAAAATTGGCGACGGCAGTAACGTTAAACCCAGCTTTAACTTAAAAGTCGAAATAGATATACTGCAAGCCGCCTTCCGGTGCGAACAGCCAAACGCAGAACAAACACAGAGGAACGAGGACAATCTTAACGTTCCAACTCAATTGTAACCCCAGCCCGCGACGTAGAGTGTAGATTGCGGTCATTAACAGGGCGATCGCAGCGACAAGCCAAGCGAATTGAGCGCGCTGGAGGTGTAAAGTTTCCTCATAGACTTTATAGGCAAACTGCGCGTCGCCAGAAGCGTTCCAAAAACGCTGCCAAACGAGAAGGGCGCGATCGAGACTGGGGAGACGGAAGAAAATCCAAGATAAAAAGACCATTGCTTGCGTCAACAGCCAAGCCAGCAGTATACCGGGAATACTACTCCAAAAAGCAGCAATGCTAGCATCCTTGCGGCTCCAAGCTTCGCTCAGCCGGTGAACGACTAAAGCCAAACCGTGAAGAATACCCCAAACCACGTAACCCCAGGCCGCACCGTGCCAAATCCCGGCAATGAGCATAATCAGGAAGAGGTTGAGACAGGTGCGCGCTAATCCTTGACGAGAACCGCCGAGGGGAAAGTAAAGATAGTTGCGCAACCAATCGCCTAGCGTCATGTGCCAGCGCCGCCAAAAATCGGCAATGCTGGTACTGAAGTAGGGCGCGTTGAAGTTTTCAGGGAGGCTAAAGCCGAGCAAAATCGCGCTTCCGCGAGCCATATCGACGTAGCCGGAGAAATCGAGGTAGAGTTGTAAGCCGTAGGCAAAGGTTGCCAGCCAGAGGTCGCCGCTACCGGCGCGTTCGAGATTGCCGAAGCATAAATCCACGAAAATCCCTAGATTATCGGCAATTAAGGCTTTTTTGGCTGCACCGCAAGCAATTAGCCATAAGGCTTCCGCCAGACGATGGGGGGTGGGAAATTGCTGTTGCGGCCATTGGGCGATGAAAGCGTGAGCGCGAGTAATGGGGCCGGCGATGAGTTTGGGGAAAAAGAGTTTGTAGCTGGAAAATTGCAGCCAATCGCGGATGGGGGGCGCACCGCGATGAACATCGACGAGATAGGCGATGCACTCGAAGGTAAAGAAGGAAAGACCGAGGGGGGGAATTAAGCGATCGCTGACCCAATTGGCACTCTCGCGCAGTCCGATCGAATTGAGGAGAAAGGGAATATATTTAAAGCCGACTAAGAGCAAGACGTTCGCGATAATCCCTGAAATGAGAAGTTGGGTCGCGCGCTGGTTCCAAATGCTTTGCAGGATATCCCAATCGCGATTGTCGAGGCGAGCGTACTGAAGTTTGGCGCTGCCTTTGCTGCGCTGTTCCATTGCGATCGCGATCCGATAGTTCATGGTCGCCATTAATAGCAACAGCACAAGATGGAAGATAACCAGGGAAAGCGTTAGTTTTTGTTCGGGCTGGCCGATTAAGGCGAAAAAGTAAAAGCCGAGACTGGTAAGTAATAATACCCACAATCGCGCGCGCGAAACGGCGGCAGCCGTCTCTCCAACTTTGCGGGAGGAAGAAGTATGGGGGGTTGCTAATGGGCGTTTGCCGAGGAACCAGTAAAGTGCGATCGCGAGTGGTAAAAATATACCGTAGGGTAGTTGAACAAAAGTCATTACTTAATGTATTGGTACTATGGTCAATAGGAATAATTGCTTATTGAAGCAGAACGGATTGACTCTCAATGCGATTGCCGACCTGATTTAATTTTCTCGGTGCTGTTCGAGCGGGATTTCTCAAATTGATTGGGTCTAAAATAGCAGTTAATGCCGTGTCTTATAAAGAAGCTTCATTGCCCCTCTAGATAGAATTAAATTCCTCAGTATTCCTAACTACTTGATAGCAGACAAGTAGTAATAACTGGTCAACGATGTAGTGATAGCCATGATGTTGAATTTCTTCGAGACAATTTTTTCTCCCAGACAGTATATGCCGCATGGGAACTGCTATTTATGGCAGACTCCTTTGGTAGGACTGCATCTGGCTAGCGATATCCTCATCGCGATCGCGTATTTTTCCATCCCGGCGATGCTCCTCTATTTTGTGCGCCAAAAACAAATTGAATTTTCGCGCATTTTTGTCCTATTTGCAGCTTTTATTATTCTCTGCGGCGTAGGGCATACGCTAGAGGTTTGGACGCTATGGCATCCCGCTTACTGGCTATCGGGCATCGAACAAGCCCTCACCGCCTTTGTCTCCTGCTACACAGCAGTAGAAATGGCAGGCTTGCTGCCCCAATTTTTAGCCCTGCGTTCCCCCGCCGAACTCGAAGCGCTCAACCTAGAACTGCAAGCACAAATCGAAGAGCGCAAACAGGCTGAAATAGCGCTGCGCGAGAGCGAATCGAAGTTTCGCTTATTTATCGATCGCGTTCCGATGGCGGTAGCCATGCTCGATCGCGAAATGCACTACATTGCCCACAGCCAACGCTGGCAGCGCGATTATCCCTTCGACAAAATCGGCCCAGTCGAGCGCTGGCACCTCGAACACCAAAAGGTGTTACAGGGGGAAACGTTGAAAGTTAAAGAAGAAAACGTCGTGTGGGAAAATGGCCAGGAGGACTGGTTGCGTTACGAAATCTGTCCTTGGCACGATTACTCCGGCGAGATTGGCGGCTCGATCTGGTTTTGCGAATCGGTTCGCGATCGCAAGCAGGCAGAAGAAATCTTAGCCGAGTACAATCAAACTCTCGAAAGACAAGTTACCGAACGCACCGAAGAACTGCAAACGACGACCAAAAAGCTGCAAATCGAAGGGGTAGAACGCCAACAAACCTTGCGCAAACTGGAACGGGCGCAGTTATTTTTGCGACAAAGCGAAGCGCGCTTCCGCAGTTCCTTCGACCTCGCTGCCGTAGCCATGTGTTTGGCAGATCCGCAAGGCAGACTGCTGCAAGTTAATGCCGCCATGAGTCGCACTTTTGGTTACGCCGAAGACGAACTCATCCGGATGAGCTTTTCCGAACTTTGTCATACCGACGATTTCGCTGCCGGTCGTTCTCTGTTCGATAAATTATTATTCGGAACAATCTCTCACTATTCCCTCGAAAAACGTTACATCCATAAAGACGGAAGTATTATTTGGGGCTTGCTCAGCCGTTCGGTGATTCGCGATAGCAACGGCAAACCCTGCTACACGCTCTCGCAAATTCAAGATATCACCGCTCGTAAGAAAGCAGAGACGAAATTGCGGGAACGCGAAGTATTTCTCAACAGCATTTATCAAGGAGCCGAGGTCGGTATTTTCATTATCGATGTAAAAGGAGAGGGCAGTTTTTGTTTTAGAGGACTCAATGCGACTCACGAACGACTGACGGGTCTCAAATCCGTGGATTTGGAGGGAAAAAGTCCGGAAGAATGTCTGTCGCCTGCGGTAGCGCGAGCCGTGAGCGAGCGTTACCGCACCTGCCTCGAAGCGGGAAAACGCATTAGCTATGAAGAATGTTTGTCCCTCAAAGGCAGAAACAACTGGTGGTTAACGGCGCTCGCGCCCTTAAAAGACGAGAACGGACGCATTTATCGCATCATCGGAACGAGCATCGATATTAGCGATCGCAAACAAGCAGAGCAAGACTTGCAGCAGCAAGCGCAACGCCAGCAACTTTTCCTGAAAATGAGCCAGCGCATTCGCCGAAGTTTAAATCTTCAGGAAATCTTGCGGACGAGCGTTGAAGAGGTACGCGCTTACCTGAAAACAGATCGCGTCCTCCTCTATCGCTTCGATGCCGATAAGAGCGGTCGCGTTGTTGCTGAATCGGTCAGCGACGAAGCAATGTCCATCCTCCAGCGCACCATTAACGATCCCTGTTTTACCGGCCGCTGGCATACAGAATATCAACGGGGACGCATCTCCACCATTGAAGATGTCGATGCGGGTTTAATTCGTCCTTGCCACCGCGACTTGCTCGTTAGCCTTCAGGTGAAAGCTAATTTGGTCGTGCCGATCCTGCAACAAGACGAACTATGGGGATTGCTCATCGCTCACCATTGCATTTCCCCACGGCAGTGGCAGACTCAGGAGGTGGAGTTACTGCGTCAGCTATCCGAACAACTCGCGATCGCGCTCCAACAGTCCCAACTCTACCATCAAGCGCGGGTAGCCAACCAAGCGAAAAGTACCTTCCTCGCCAATATGAGTCACGAGTTGCGCACGCCCTTAAACGCTATTCTAGGCTTCTCGGAACTCCTCGCCCACGACACCAATCTCACGCTCCAGCAGCAAGCGAATCTCGCCACCATCAACCGCAGCGGCGAACACCTTCTCGAGTTAATCAATCACATTCTCGATCTCTCAAAAATCGAAGCGGGACGCATGACCCGTCATGACTTTGATTTCGATCTCTACGGCTTCCTGAACGACATTCATACGCTTTTTGCCCTGCGAGCGCAACGGAGTAGCTTAGATTGGTCGATCCGGCGGGCTGATAACGTTCCTCAGTTCGTCAACACGGATGCGGGTAAGTTGCGTCAGATTTTAGTGAATTTGATTGGTAATGCCCTCAAGTTTACGCCAGCAGGTAGTGTTACGTTAGAAGTGACGTGCGTGGAGCAGAAAGCAGCAACGGTTGTCCTGAATTTTGCGGTTAGCGATACGGGAATCGGCATTGACGAGAGTGAAATCGGAAGACTTTTTGAAGCGTTCTTCCAAGCAGGGACGGAGGGGCGCTATCAAGAAGGAACGGGCTTGGGACTAGCGCTCAGTCGGCGCTTGGTCGAGTTACTTGGCGGTACGATTGACGTTCGCTCTCAACTGGGACAGGGAACAACTTTTAGTTTTAAACTTCCCCTTCAGGTGGTGACAGCGAGCGAAATGGGAGAGGTGGAGTCAGAACCATCCCAGCGCGCGATCGCGCTCGAACCCGGTCAACCGCGCTATAAAATATTAGTGGCAGACGACCGAGCAACCAATCGAGAATTGTTGGTGCAGCTTCTTCGACAGTTTGATTTTGAGTTGGAAGAAGCCAGCAACGGCAGGGAAGTGCTAGCTTTGTGGAAACATTGGCAGCCCGATTTGATTTTTATGGATATCGAGATGCCGGAGATGGATGGCTACGAAGCGACGCGACAAATTCGCGAGATGGAACGAAGCCAGCGTTCAGTTTCCGGAGAGCGTTGTAATTGTAAAGAAAGCAATTCTATTGCACCGGCTCGGGGTTCATTGAAACCCGCACCGATTGTTGCAATTACCGCATCTGCTTTTGAAGAAGACCGCCAGAAAGTTTTGAGCGCAGGGTGTAATGATTTTATTCGCAAACCGTTTCAAGAAGTCGAGATTCTCCAAGCCCTCGGACAATATCTGGGAGTTCGTTACCGCTATGAGGATGAAACAAGCTTTAACGACAAGGCTTTGTCGGCTTCTGATGTCGAGCAGGCAGATTTATCGGTTTTGCCAAGCCAATGGATGGCTCAGTTCCGCAATGCTTTATTGCTGGGGAAAATTGAGGCAATGCGAGCGCTCCTCGAAGAACTTCCCCCCGAACACAAATCTTTGGGCGGCGCTCTGCTGTCGCTCGTCGAACAATGTGAGTTCCAGCAGTTATATTCTCTTATCGAACCGCAAGCTAACTAAATGCTCGCCTCCAAATTCGTTCATTACCGACCGAGAATTCTGGTTATTGATGACACCCCTGCTAATTTAAAATTGTTGACGCAAATGCTGTCGCAGCAGGGGTATGACGTTCGCGTTGCTCCGAGTGGCGCGATTGGATTGAATGCTGCTTTTGCCGAACCTCCCGACTTGATTTTACTGGATATTCAGATGCCGCAGATGGACGGTTACGAGGTTTGTCAGCGGCTCAAAGAAGATAGGCGTACCCAAGATATCCCGATGCTGTTTCTTTCGGCCTTGGACGCTACATCCGATAAAGTCAAAGCGTTTCGCGTTGGAGGAGCCGACTATGTAACCAAGCCGTTTGAGTTAGTGGAAGTGTTGGCGCGAGTCGAAAATCAGTTGAAGTTGCGCTGGCTTCAGTTGGCCTTACGGCGTTCGGAACAGGAAAGTCGAGTTTTATTTGAAGCGTCGAAAGCTTTGAATGAAGCGCCGGATTTGCATTGCGCTATTATATCGATTTTGGAATCGCTCTGTCGCCTTGTTTATTGGGAGTATGCTGAGGTTTGGATGCCGAACTCGGCTAGCACTCACTTGCATTTGGTCGCCAGTTATGATTCTTCTGAAGGGAAGCGGTTGGAAGCTTTTCAACAGCAGCGTCAGTCTTTGAGCCTTGCGCCGGGAGAAGGCTTACCGGGAAGGATTTGGGAAAACCAACAGTCGGAATGGATAAAGGGCGACGAAGACGGAGAAATTACGCGCGGAACGGGTTTAAGGGTGGGGTATGGCGTTCCGGCGCTGGTCAACAACGAGCCGATCGCGGTGTTTGCATTTTATCTGAGTTCGGACAGTTTCGATCCCAAGCGCGCGATCGGGATTGTTAATACGGTTATGGCTCAGCTTACTGCTTTTTTGGGACGAAAACAGGCAGAAGAAGCCCTGCAACGGCAACAAGCCAAAACCGAAGAATTGTTGCTCAATATTTTGCCCCAACCGATTGCCGAGCGCTTGCAAAATGGCGAAACGACGATCGCCGATTCTTTTGAAAATGCTAGCGTTTTGTTTGCCGATATCGTGGGTTTTACCGAATTTGCAGCCCAGCGCCCACCCCGTAAAATTGTTGCCGTCCTGAACGAGATTTTTTCCGAATTTGATGCCCTTACTCATGCCTATGGTTTAGAGAAAATCAAAACCCTCGGCGATAATTATATGGTGGTTGGCGGCTTGCCCCTTCCTCATCCTGATAGCCTCAACGCGATCGCACAAATCGCGCTCGATTTACTAACTTGTCTCGATAACTATAACTTCAAGAATTCGCAAAACTTTCAACTTCGCATCGGTATTAATACAGGTCCGGTTGTCGCCGGGACGATTGGAACCAGTAAACCAATTTACGATCTGTGGGGCGATACAGTGAATGTTGCCTCGCGTATGGAATCGACGGGCGAACCGGGTCAAATTCAAGTAACAAAAGCCGTGCGCGATATGTTATCGGAGCAGTTTCACTTTGAGGAACGTGGTGAGATTTTTGTCAAAGGAAAAGGAAATTTACTAACCTATTGGTTAGTGGATAAAAAATAGGGAATTGGGAATCGATGAGCGATCGACTCAATCGGTGCTATCTTTCGCAACACAATTCACTCTCTTAAGGGCATTCAAAGCTTTTTTATCTCTTTTAGACTCGAGAAATGTCGCATCAAATGCCGCCCCAACCTTGACCGAAAGTATTTCCTTATCGATGCCTCAGCAATTCATTCTCCATCAAACTCGCACCCAAAAAACAATTTTTCAATGAAAAAGTTGGCTCTTCCCACCCCACGCTTGCCTGCGTTGCAAGCGAGAAACTACCGCTTGTATTTCTTAGGGCAAGGGATATCTTTAATGGGAACTTGGGTGACGATGGTCGCAACGGTTTGGCTTTCCTATCGTTTGACTCAATCTCCCCTACTTCTAGGACTGGTCAGTTTTGCCAACCAATTGCCGAATTTTTTGCTAGTGTCCTTTGGGGGGGTTCTCGTCGATCGCTGGGATTCTCGTCGCACCTTGCTGATTACTCAAACCCTATCGATGCTGCAATCGCTAGCCTTAGCTGCGTTAGCCCTGACTGGTATTATCCAATTCTGGCATATCCTCGTCTTGAGCGCGGTACAAGGGTTAATTAATGCCGTAGATTCCCCCACTCGACAGGTTCTCATACCCAAAATTGCCGAGAAACCCGAAAATTTGACCAACGCGATCGCGCTTAACTCTTCAATGGTAACGGCAGCTAAATTAGTCGGGCCGGCAGTGGGCGGGCTGATTATTGCCGTTGCGGGGGCGGGATATTGCTTTTTGATCGATGCCTTCAGTTATCTGGCTGTTATTATCGGGTTGCTCGCCATGCGATGGACGCAGAAAATCGTTCCAACAGGTGACAATACGCCTTTACGATTTTCTCTCGTCTGGCAGAACCTAAAACAAGGGGCAATCTATGCCTTCACGGATCCGCCGATCCGTACACTCTTGTTGTTAGTCGCCGGTCTCAGTTTCATGGGTTTAAGCCCCAATGTCGTGCTGCCCGTCTTCGTCAGCCAGACTTTGCACGGTAGCGCCCACACTTTGGGCGGGCTGATGGCAGCTTCGGGGGTTGGCGCGCTCGCTGGGGCAGTTTTTTTAAGCCAGAGGCAAGGAATTCGCGGCTTGGGGCGATTAATTGCCATTGCTAGCAGTGGAAGCGGCGCGATCGCGATCGCGTTTGCCTTCTCCAAAAGCTTATGGTTTTCTGCCTTTTGCCTATTCCTGATCGGCTTTGGCAACGTACTGCAATTTGCCAGCAGCAATACTCTAATCCAAAATTTAGTCGAACCCGACAAGCGAGGGCGGGTAATGAGCTTTTACTTAATGGCCTTTTTAGGAATGGCTTCCTTTGGGAACCTGCTAACGGGCAGTTTAATTGAAGCGATCGGCATTCCGGCTGAGGTTGCCCTCAGCGGCGGCATCTGTATCTTACTCTCCGTCGCGTTCTCCCGAAAGCTCCCCGCACTGCGCGCTCTGGTTAGAGCCGCTCATCCCGAACTCTCGGGCTAAATGGGGGAGAACGTCACTCGCCAACCGCATTTTTCGAGTAATATAGCAGTTTTCACATGGATGAGGTACGCGCAGCGGGCGAATACCATTCGCCCCTACGGATAAAATTTAGTGCATCGGGACTGGGGATTGGGATAAAAAATTCTTTAAAACTGCCAAGGAATTTTTGGATTTTTAGCTAAATCTATTGAAACGCGATCGGCTCCATACCGATTCAGGTGACTGGGATCGGAAAATAAACCGTATTCCTGGGGCCAACGTTGTCCTAAATCGAGAAAAATCAAATTCGAGCCAGCAGCAGCTTGTTGCATTTGTGCGGTGAATTCAGTCTCGTATTTACCGCGAACGGAATCTAAATAAATATTTGTTAGCGGCAAATTTACAAAGACTAAATCAATGCGATGTTTGGCGAGATATTGGGTTAAGTTTTGCAAGGCTTCGTATTGTTCGCCTTCGACATTAAAAGAGTCGTAATCGCCATCGTAAGCGCCAGCAACTTTGGGATGCTGGGCGTAATAGGTAACGGGATCGAAGCGCGTTGCGAGGGGTAAAAAACCGTCGATGTCGATCGCTTCGCGCAGGTTGAGCGATTCATCGGGCAGTTGAGCGGATTGGGAGGCACTTTCTATTCCGGGCAGCAAACTTAAAGGTTGCGATCGCAGCCAATCGTATAATTTCTCGCGTTGGGGATAAGTGGAAGAAACGCTGGCAAGGGTATTGTTGAGGCAGCGATCGAGGTTTTGATAGCCATTTTTGAGCGCTTGAGTAATCCCTCCCAACGATAGCCCTTCGGTTGTTTGGATGCCGCTGCTGGCGGTATTGGGGAATTTTCCAGCTTGGAGGCGCTGGTAGCCCGCTGATGACGCGATCGCTTCGTAGGTGCGATCGCTGCGCCCGCTATTAAATGCCCGCGCCCCATCCGCCCAGATAATTAATTTCGGCAACTGCTCGGGCGTTAGCACCTGACGCAGCAATAAATCCACAACTCGCGCCGTCGCGCCGTTAATGCCAAAATTAAACACATCCAACGTGCGATCGCCGCGCTTGCCGAGGGTTTTCTGCAACTTCGCCGGGTCGATCCCGCGCATGGCTCGGGAACTGCCGACTACCAGTACATCCGGTACGCCTTGAGTCCGAACGCGCTCTTGATACAACGCCAGCTTTTCATCTAAAAGGGGATTATTAAACGAGGGATTGGAAGCGCGGGCGGCGGCTAAAATCGCGGCAGCAGCAGCCTTTTTGTCAGTCCGCGTAAATTGTTCGCGATTGAAGCCTTTCGCTTGTTCGGAACCGGCGCGCTGCAAAGGCAACTCCGGCAGCGACGGATCGCTGGAACTCGCGAGTATTGAGGAATCGAGGGGCGCATCGATCGCATAACTTCTAAGCAGGCGACCGAGCAGCCAATCGGTTTGAGCGACGAGTAGCAAGCCGACAGCGCCCCAAATCGCAAGAGTTTTGAACCCTTTATAGCGACTTTGAGCGTAACCCGTCTCTTCGCGATGGAGGGCAGTAGAGAGCGAATCGGTCGGTTCGACTGCTATCAGCAACTTGCTCGAGAGCAGCCAGCGCGCAGTATCTCGGCGCAGCGTTTCCCAGGGCGGGGGTTCTGCCGTCTGGCTGGGAGCGTCGGGACTTTCCCCAACGGCAGTTTCCCCATCATTCAGTAAGGGATTTTCAGCCGGAGGAGCAAAGGCACTCGAGGCGGATTCGGTGTGAGACGTTGAAGAAATCGCTAAATTGTCGCTCAAAGAGCCGAACTTAGCACTCCACAACGGTAAAGATTGACCCGCTCGCCGCCCGTAGATGCGAGCGCCAGCGATTCCTGGCAGCCGCAATTCATGCAAAATTTCTTCGAGGGGGGGTAAGATTTGCGATCGGCTCGGACAGATGAGTCCTTCGGCGAGGATATGCAGAAGGCTGTCTTTAATGCAGAGTTTGACGCGTAAGCCGCCGGTTGCGAGGCGAGTTTCGAGATCGGGATCGAGCAAGCGCTGCAACAGAAAGGTGAGTGCGTCGAGGCGGTTCTGTCGGGCTAAGTCTCGGGGCGTGGCAGCGAGTTGGGGGTTGCTGGCTGCGGGTAGCGTCAGCCAATCGACCCAAATCGGTTGTTCGGGGAGATCGAGGGAAAATTTCGGGCCTTCTACGCCGTAGAGGGCGGCGGCGGTGATGCCTTGGGGGGCGAGGCTTTCGAGGAGGGGGGCGACTTCGCTTTTAACGGCGATCGCGTCGAGGGCTTCTTTGGGTTGGGAGGGTAATAAGCTGCAAAAAACGTGCAGGGTTGAATCTTTGAGGATGGCAGAAGCTTGGATGCCGCGCAGTTCCAGGCGGCGATCGAGTAGGCGCGCGATCGCTTCGGCATCGCCCCAGCGCGCCCAATCGCGCAACATGATTTCCGGATGGGTGAGATCGACTTGGAGTATCCATTCGGGCGTTGTTTCGCCGCTGACTTGAGCGCGGATCGCCGCGTCGCGAAAGCCGGTCAACTCCAGGCTGCGGAGTTTCTGGGCGATGGGTTCGGCCAGGAGGGAAGCATCGGGGCTGTAGTCGCAGTTGCAAACCACCCAAAGGCGCTTATTGGCGGGCGGTTCGTTTTGGCGCGGCGGTGCGGGGAGTTTTTGGACGAGGGTTTTAATGCCGATCCCGAGTTGGGAGAAGGAATCGCTGAGGTAACGCGCGATCGCTTCGGTGGAACCCATGCGCGCGAGGCTTTCATTGGAAGCGAGCGGTACGCTGCCGGACTCGCTTTCAGCTTCTGAGGCGGAAGCCGGGGAGTTTAACCCCAGACGTTCTAGCGCGATCGGTTCGATCCAAGCTGCTTTTTGTTTGCCGACGGCGCGACCGTAGACGATAATTTTATAGATTGGCTCTTTAGCGCGCTTCAGGAGCCATTGCGTTCTCTCGTGCTGCTCGTCGAAAGCTCGTAGAAGTCGAGCCATTAACACCTTTTGCTGGGGCGCTCGTGCGCCTTCGCAGAGAATGTGCAAAATGTTGCCGCGCAATCGAATTCTTAAGCGCACGTCGGGATCGGCGATCGCTTGATAAAGCCATTGAGACAGGGAAGGTTGGGGGCTAGTTTTTTGGCGCGAATTCACGTCCCACATTACAGTCCTTAAGTTTCAATATCCTGCAAGATCCGATCGACCAGTCGGTTAAGCTGCGTTGGGTCGGCGTGGGGAAGGATTTGGTGCGGGGAAATCGCTCGTATTAGTTCGCTTAAAACTTTAAATTCCGCAGCCCGCATTGGTTTATCTAAGAGATAGGGAGTATAGGTATTAGCGATCGCTGCCATCATAGCAGCTTGCGGCGCGATCTTCTCAATCTGCGGCCGCTGGGGAGAATTTTCGCGTCGAGCGAGGAAGTAGATGCGGGCGAGAGGAACGCTGGCAGCTTGAAAGCTGTCGCGCTGGTGGTTGAGGTCGAGGTAGCGTTTATCCCAGGTGGGATGGGTGGGGACGAGGCGCGGCAGTGCGTCGGCACGCCCAAACAGCGCGATCGCGGAATCCGACCACAGACGGATGTAGGAATACCCCGGACGCAGGCCAAATCCGGTTTCTGTCGCGTCTAAGGCAGCTACATCGTCGGTGAGAACTTTGTAACCTCGTTGGGCGAAGGCTGCGGCAAGGGTGGATTTCCCCGCACCGGGAGGGCCGAGGAAGGCGATCGCGCGTTCCCCAACGACGGCAGCGCTAGCGTGCAAGCAAGTCGTACCGCGCAAGCGCAGAACGAAGCCTAAAACCGGGCCGAGTAGGTAGGTTGCCGTATCTTCTAAGGTTAGGGGTTCCTGCCACAGCGCCCAAACGTGCCGCCCCAAACGGTCGATCGCGAATTCGGTGCGATCGCTGTAGCGCAGCCAGAAGTATTCGCCATCTGCCCGCCGCCACGCTTTTAAGTTGGGTTCTCCGTCGGCATTGCAGTTCGGACTGACATACCAATTCTGCCAGTCACTCTCACCGGGCGGCGAGAAACTCGGCGGTTGCTGCCAAAACAAGCAAACGTCAGGTATGGGTTGCTTGGAAGGAACGCGCGCTTTCAATCCCGGCACCGCTAGCTTGGATTTGAGGTTCAATCCGTAAACGAGATACTGCGGCATAAACGCCGTTTAGAAAGTTTTGTTGAACGGGGCGGGACTGCCAGCAACGCTATCGCGGTTAATGTTGCCATCGCTGAGCGCCAGGGTTAGCGTTTTGATATCCCCGTAGGTTTTAAGTTGGGGGGAGTGGTATGGTTTTTTGAGGGGGATTGATGGGACGGACATGATTTTTTTCTCCATTGCAGGCGACATTTTACTATTGTTTATAAACAAAACGCTGAAAGTTGCGATCGCTGCCCTCGCATTATATCGTTAGAGCCGATTGCCTATAAACGCTGCAACCAGTACCCAACAGTAACGGGATGCAGGATTTGTCGCTTCTCTCGTCCGGCGGAAGTCGCGATCTCCTCTTGCCACTGGCGGCGATCGACATACTCTTCGAGGCGATCGCTGATACACCCTTCAAATACTTTAATATCGGCAGCCTCGAGCAGTAACTTTACGGGATCGCCGACGAGGGGAGATTTGGGACGCTGGCGAATGCTATCGGGTAGCTTACCGCGCAAGGTCTCTCTTAGCAAGGTTTTGCCCGCGCACCACGGCAGGGGCGGCAAGGCGAGAAGATACTCTAGCAGGCGCAAATCGACGAAGGGAAATCGCACTTCTACTTCGGCGCGAAAAATGCTGGCATCGTTTAAAGCAAACATAAAATTCCACATGGGTTGCGGGGGCAAACCGTGGTAAGCCAGAGAACGAGGCGGGCGATCGAGCGGTAGCGTTTTTTGCCAAAATGACTGCCAGCGTTCTTGCAAGTTTTGCGATCGGGCGAAGTCGGGTGCAAACCACGCCGGAAGGGGAATCTCGGGGGGAAATGCTGGGCTGACTGCTGCGAGGAATCCCGTTCCTAAAGGCGGTTTGAGGCGATATTGGAATAGGCAGCGCGCTAGATCGATCGCGACGTGATGCAGGGGCATTCCTTGCAGCATTTCTCGCACGGTGGCAATTCTTAGGGCTTCGTCGCCGCCCTGTCCGTGGAGAAGAACGCGACTGTGAGTGCTGCAATCGCGCATTTGTTCGAGGTGCATCAGGACGAGGGGCGCATGAATGGGTTCGGGAAGGTGAAGTTCGGGCTTGTCCCAGTTTTGATACAGTTGGTAGTCGTCGGCAGGGAGAAAATGGATGGGGATACCGAGCGATCGCGCGGCGAGTCCGGCGAAGTGTCGTTCGCGATCGGGAATTAAGCGATCGTAGACACCCGTAAAGGCTTGCAAATTAAGCGGAAAATCGCGCTTTTTTGCTCTTTCAAGGGCAGCAACGGCAATATTGGTGGAATCTAAGCCGCCGCTGAGGAAAATACTCGCATTTTTAGTTCGCAGGCGATCGCCCACGGCTCGATCTATAATTTCTTGGAAGCGGGCGATATAATCTTCGCTGCGTCGGTAACGAATTTGCGGCGGTAGGGTTAGCGTCCAGTATGTCTGCTGTCGTACAGTACCATTTTTAATGACGAGTTGGCAGCTTCCCGGCAAGCAATGAATGTCACTAAAGGCGGTGGTTTCGCCAGCGGTATTCGTCCCGAAGAGTAAGAAGTCCGCGATCGCGCTATCGTTGAGGCGATCGGAGCATTTCGGGTGCAAGCGCAGGCAATTTAACGTATTGCTGAAAATGAAGCTATTGCCTACTCGCGCGTAATAAAACAGTTTTGCCCCTACCGGATCTCGCGCGCAAAAAAGTTGCTGCTTGCGATTATCCCAAATTGCAAAGGCAAAATCCCCTAGCAAATGTTCGAGACAGTTTTCCCCCCAATCGCGATAAGCCGCTAAAATTAGCTTGACATCTGGATGATTTTGTGAAGTGTGGCGATCGCTCAATTTTTCCAGAAGTTCCTCGCGCCCGTCGATGCGCCCATCCGCCGTAATATAAACTTCCCCATCGAGGCTATAAGGTTGGCGTTCGGTTGCCGATTCATCTGTCGTTCGCAGCAGCGTATGTCCGAACCCGATCGCACCTTGCACCCAAATTTCTCGGGTATCTGGGCCGCGAAAATCGAGGGAAGCGGTCATTTTTTCCAATAAAACGCGATCGACCGGCTCTCCATCGAGATTCAAAATACCGCAAATACCGCTCATTTTAATTGATAATTGATAATGGATAATGGATAACGAATATCGCGTTTTTCGTTTGCGTAAGGTACAGTTCCAAAAATTAAATCGGTAGGGGCGCGGATTTCGAGGTCGCCTCGAAATTAAACGCCGCTCCGTAGGGGCGAATGGTATTCGCCCGCTAGATATACCTCATCCATGTGAAAACTGATATACCAATTTCCAATCCTGATGCACTAAATGTTATCTTACTCACTCAATCGAATTAAACCTTGTGCGAGAAGTTTTTCGATAAAAATAAGCAAGTCCTTTTTTAAAGTATCGGGTTCTACTTCGTATTCTTCCAACAATTGCTGATACGCACTTTCAATTGAGTTCGCTTCTTGAAGAACTGCAAAAAAACGAGTTCCGACATCATCCAAACCGTAGTAAGCTTCGTTATCTAGATTTAACAAAACAGCTTCATCTTCAAGGTGTTGAATGAGAACATCCTCAATCGGAATGACTCGTTGCGCGAACTCAATTTGCGACATAAGGTTATTAATAATAACTAATCTTTAAACAATGGCAGAGAAAGAGAGGGAAAACGCGATCGCATCTCCCCCAGTTTCTCTTACCCTAAATTTAGCCTAAAATGCAACCCGATCGCGGCGGCAACTTCAAACTCAAACTTCCTTCATCTCCGGCAATCTCCACTTTCCCATACAAAATCTCTCGTTCTTGCGCGGGTAAATCGGCGAGATTGACTCGTACTGTCGCCGCATTCTTCCCAGCATTAACTGCTATGATTAGGGCGCTATCATCCAAAATGCGAGCAAACGCATAGCCCATTCCTTCTGCATCTAAAATGCGGTAGGTTCCAGTTCGCAGCGCCGGATATTGATGTCGCAGCGCAATCAAACGCTTATGATAATCGAGGACATCGCGTTCCCAAGCCGATTCTGGGGGGAAAGCGCGGCGACTGTCGGGATCGATTTTGCCCCTCAACCCAACTTCATCGCCGTAATAAACGCTGGGCGCGCCGGGAAAGGTCATCAATAGCAGCGTTGCTAATTCTACCGATGCTTTATCTTCACTGGCAATACTAATTAGCCGCGCTGTATCGTGACTGTCAAGCAAATTCAATTGCGTTAGTTGAATTTCCCAAGGATAGAGTTGCAGCAAATGCTCGATTTTGGAGGCGTAAGAAGCTGCTTTGAGGGGCGGATAGGCATCGTAATCCGGCCCTGCGACTAATTTAGGAATAACGCGATCGCCCGCACAAAAGGCAATCGTCGGGCCGGTAAATAAATAATTCATTACGCCGTCGAACTGCGTTCCATCCAACCAATAGCGAGAATCTCGCCACACTTCCCCAACAATATAAGCATCGGGGTTAACGCCCTTGACGCGATCGCGAAATTCTTGCCAAAACCCGGGGGCTTGAATATCGAATGGTACGTCCAATCGCCAACCATCAATCCCTTGATGCAGCCAATATTCGGCGATTTTCATGATATATTCGCGCACTTGTGGGTTGTAATGATTGAACTCCGGCAGCGCGCGATTTCCTTCCCAACCTTGATAGTTTGCTGGCTTACTGCCATCGTAAGCCGAAAGCGGCCAATCTGTTACCGTAAACCAATCCAACCAGGGCGAATGCGGGCCATTTTCGAGAATATCGTTAAAGAAGAAAAAGCCCCGGCTGCAATGATTGAAAACGCCATCGAGAACGATTTTTATTTCGCGATCGTGCGCCGCTTTAATCAGCGCAAATAACGCTTCGTTTCCTCCCAATAGCGGATCGACTTGATAATAATCGTGGGTGTGATAGCGGTGATTGCACGCCGATTGAAAAATGGGGGTAAAATAGATGGCATTAATCCCTAAATCTTGCAGATAATCCAGCCGTTCGACAACGCCCCACAGATTGCCGCCTTTATAACCTTGAAGCGTCGGCATCTCGTCCCACCCTTCTAAGGGAACGGTATAATCGCTCGGGCGCTGCTGTCCAATAGCAAAGCGATCGGGAAAGATTTGATAAAAAACCGAATTTTTAACCCAATCTGGGGTAGTAATTTGCATGATTTTCTAAACTCCAATGTCGATGCTTTCTAATTTTGGTCGGGAACCTGGTTGTTCAAATATTGGTTGAGTAAGTTTTCTAACTTATCTGACGGGCAGCATTCCATTAAAGCTTCAAAAACTTCCAGCAATCGGGCAGCATTATCTCCCAAAATTGGGTTTAAATCCCAAACATCTTGCACCCAATCTTTAGGATCGCCTTCTTCAAATATTAGGCGGTTAAACAGTTGTCTTACTTCAGCTTGAGAGAGTTTCATGAGCGAGTTAAAATCATCATTGAACATCATAGACTAAAGTCATCTTTTAGAGACTCTCTCGCTCGAAATAAATCATAAAAAGGTATTTACTAACAAAGTGTTTGTTAAAATGATGTCGTGTTACGCTCCGTAACCCTATCGTATTACTCTTTGAGTAGTTTGTAAGTCTTCTCATACCAATTCTCATTGATTTTGCACGATTCCCGAAGAGGGCATAACAATGTTATGCCCCTACAGCAAAAAATTTAGTGAATCGCTATTGAGAATTGGTATCACGCTGAATTTCCGCTTTCTCCCTTCATTACCGCCGCGCCGATTAAATGTGCTAAACGGAGGGCTTCTGGGACTTTGCCGCAATCGGTTAAACGTTGCAGCACCGCAGCAGCTAATTCAGGTGTTGTTCCGCAAACTTGAAATACAAAAGGTGCGGAAAAATGAATCGTTCCGGCGCGTTTTAAAAGTTCTAAGCGTCGTTCTGGGTGGGGAAGGCGCGCGATCGCGGTTTCCATTGCCGCAAGTTTGGGTTCGCGCCGCATGACAGCAATACAAGGAATTTTTAGTTGTTCGGCTAGCTGCGGTAAATCGACTAAATTTAAGCCGCCGAAACCGATCCCGTCGAGCAATAAAATGTGCAGTTGCGGTAAAAACTTTCCACCTAATAATAGATCGAGAATTGCAGCATTAGCATCCCAACCATCGGGCGTTATCTTACCCCAAACCATCCCTTCAAAGCGCGTCCCAGCACAAACAACCCCAGCAATTGCAGCGCTTTCTCGGGTGTGGCGCAAAAAGGGGGCATCATCAAAGCCAATAACGCGAATTGTACGGTTATTTTTGAGCAATTCGGCTAAATCGGGCATCGCCTTATTGATGACTAATACCAATTGAAGATGACTTAATAATTCGTAATTCGTAATTCGTAATTCGTAATTACAGACAAAATTAATAATTAATTCATCCACAATTATGAAGCGCACAATTCCAAATTGGAGCGAGGCAGTTTTATATCAATCTATAATAAGCTCGCTTATTGCCGCAAAGTTGGGAGTTTCAGCAGACACAATTTTTTCAAAAAGTCAAGCGGTTTTAACTAAAATTGTGTCTTTTTCTTGTTTGGTTTCAAAAGTAGGTAAGGGACTGTCGGCAGGGCCTTTTAAAACTTTCCCATCGAAGGCAAATTCGGAGTTATGGCAAGGACAAACGAGAACTTTTTTGGACATATTGGCGTTAACAATACAACCTTTGTGGGTGCATTTGGCATCAACCGCAGTAATGGTTTTAGTATCGCGATCGCGCAATACCAAAATAGGTTGCTCTGCCTTGCTCTTATCTAACACATAACCGTCTTTATCGAGGGCGGCAGTCGTTGCGATCGCGGCAAAACCGCCAGCGGTTGAAGCCGTTGTGCTAGGGCTAGGACTGGCAGGCGATTCGGCTTTGGGTTCCTCCTTCGTCGTCGGGTTGCAGGCGACGAGAACGACGGGCAAAGAATTCGCTAACGCACCGACTCCCACCCAACTCAGAAATTGACGGCGATCCATATCTTTACCTTTCCTCTTTACAAATCAATACAGTTCGCTCGGTTTTTACTGCGCTTTTCACGCTATGTGTTAAACCTAGAAACCGGGTAACTCTCTTCAATTTTACGAGAGGCGGTGCGAGTTAGCAGAAAAACTCGCTTTCCCGAACAACTTTGCGAGCAAGTGACACGATGGAAACCGAGCTAACGACTAACTGGAATTACACAATTGCACCCGATCGCTTGCCCCTCATTCTAGTGGGTCCGATGTTGCGCCGCACGGAAAGCGATCGCGTTACCGTTTGGCTAGCCCTCAAAAGCTCGCAGCAAGTCACTTTGAGGGTATACCCCACTGAGGAGAAAGGCGCAGAGGTGCAGCGCGATCGCGTCTTGCTCGCGGGAACCGGCACTACCCTTCAACTCGGCAATCATCTACATATTCTCGCCGTTACCGCAACGCCAGTTAACAATTCTTATTTAGAGAGCGATCGCCTCTATGCCTACGATTTAAGCTTCAACGACTCGGATTTGACCCTTACTCAAGCCCTTAACGCCGACGCTTACCCCTTTGCCACCGTCAGTTACTTCCCGCATCAACTGCCAACTTTTGCCCTACCTCCGAGTTCCCTCAGCAACTTCCAACTCGTCCACACCTCCTGCAACAAACCCCACGGCGGCGGGCAGGAAGTTTTCTTTTTATTAGATAACCTGTTAGCCGAAACCGCCGCCAACCCGCAAGCGCGCCCCCACCAACTTTTCCTCACCGGCGATCAAATCTACGGCGACGACGTAGCCGATCCGCTCCTGTGGGCGGTGCAGGGTATCGCTCGCAGTTTATTAGGCTGGGAAGAAACCTTGTGGCTGGGGAATGAGAGGAAAAAACCAAGCAATATTCCCCCCGGAGAACGTACCCACATTGCTGAAACTTACGCCGGTTTGACGGCGATGCTTCCCAAGAAACCCCAAAATGCTAAAAGCCACCTCTTCGCTTGGGGCGAATACTTGGCAATGTACTTATTGATTTGGTCGCCCATTCTTTGGCCGAGAACCTTTCCTAGTGGGGAAAGTATGGGGCGAAAAGGCAAACGCGCGCGCGACTGGATGGGAGAAGCGAAGTCTTCGTTGCTGTTTGCCAGCACCCAAGATGAAATTCGACGTATTTTGGCGAATATCCCGACTTACACCATTTGCGACGACCACGATATCAGCGATGATTGGTATCTAAACCGAGAATGGTGCGATCGCGTCCTCAGTAAGCCCCTCGGCCGCCAAACCGTCCAAAATGGCTTGCTTGCCTACGCCCTCTTCCAAGCCTGGGGCAACACGCCCGAACAGTTCGATCCCGGAACCAACGGCGAACAACTCCTAAAAGCCACCGAACGCTGGTCGCAATCCCAATGCACCGATCGCGCTGCTTGGCAAGAGATTCAACATTTTTTAGGCATTCCCGATCTCGACAGTCAAACCGGCAAACCGAAGTATCGCGCCGATGGCGATGATACCCTTATCCTCGATCGCAGCGATCCCGAAGGGATCCGCGTAGCGGCACGCGCCTTACAATGGCACTACACCGTGCGCAGCCCCATCCACGAAGTCATCGTCACCGACACCCGCACCTGGCGCGGCTATCCCGCCAACGATGTCACCTACGCGCCGCCGATGCTGCTTTCTCCCACCGCCTTCGAGCAACAACTGCATCAACCCCTCCAAGAAGGCAACCTCGCCGAAATCCAAGCCACCTTTATCGTCCTACCCACCAACATGGTCAGTTTGGGCGCGATCGACTTCATGCACGAGTGGGAACTGAAAAAAGGCAATACCTTCGGGAACGATGTCGGCGACTCTTGGAATATTCACGCCGGGGCGTTTATTCGCCTGCTCGAAACGATAACCGAAAAACGAGATCGCGCTATCATCCTCTCTGGCGACATCCACTACAGTTGCGCCGTCCGCCTCACCTACTGGTCGCATTCCCGTCAAACCAACGGCACGCACCAACCCCTACAAGCCGCCATCATCGCCCAACTCACCTCCAGCGCCACCCGCAACGCCGAATGGAAAACCTACGCCATTCACACCAAAATTAAATGCCTATTTCCCGAACGCACCAAATATTGGCTCGGTTGGAGCGATCCCCCGCAACAAGTCGAACTGCCGCGCCGTAAAGCCTTGAAGCAACTTCATTCTCCCGAACCCCCCTTCGGTGACGCTCCCGATTGGCTGTATCGTACTGAGTGGATAAAACGCCAACCCTCGCAGTTACTACCTTGGAGTCAACACCGTTCTGACCTCGAGGCGAAAGCTGGGTTCTGGCGTAAACTCTTCGATCGCATTTTCGCTTGGTTGTGGCGCAATCGCTGGTTTCAAGAAGGGCCCGAAGTCGTCGGACGCAGTAACTTTAGCATCGTCTTTTTTGAAGGTTCTCCGCAGCAACGCCAGCAGACTGTCGTGCAAGAAACTTACTGGTGTCCCCCCTGGAAACCGAATTACCTCGTTAAAAGTCGATACGACGTGCGGATGGAGTTTGAGGAACCCGGAGGTACAGTTAAATAACGTATCACGCTAGTAGAACTGAAAAGCCGGAATTACTGAAGTAATTCTGTTTTTAAATTTGAATGCGAGCGATCGCTCTCAGTAGAAATACTTTTTCCTTTATGAATCTTAAATAAACTGAAGCCTCAGAATGAAGCGTCTAAAATTTAAAAATATAGCGCTGCCTAGCAACATTAGGATATTTTTTTGCCACCTGTCCCAACTGAGAGCGATTGAAATGTCCGAACCTCAATGCGTAGCGCCACAACGATAGGATTTTTCAAAGGACAGATTAGGGTGCAAAAAAAACTGGTCTCGGTAGGAATTGCTCTGGTTTCACTTTTGGTTCCTCTGCCGGTGCGAGCAGCAAATTTTCTCAATGAAATTACGGGAATTTATGCCTTTGGTGACAGCTTAACCGATACGGGGAATCTTTTTAGCGCGATCGGACAGCCGCCCCCCCCTTACTTTCCAGGTCGCATTTCCAACGGATATAACTGGTTAGACTATCTCTCCCAAGGTTTGGGACTATCCAGCCCGACTCCATTTTTTAGCGGACTTCCGGCGAATGATGGGTTTAACTTTGCCTTTACGGGGGCAACCACCGGCTTTGCTAATGTCCTTGATGTCCCTTTTTTCCCCGGATTGCAGCAGCAAATTGGAGCTTTTGTCGCACCTTTACAGGCTGGGAATCAATTAGCAGACCCTAATGCCCTTTATATCCTCTGGGCGGGCGGCAACGATTACCTTCCGACCGACAGTTTGACCTTTACCCCGATAAAGCAAGCCGAACCCGCGATCGCCAATATTACGGACGCGATCTCTGCCCTCGCTAGCGTCGGCGCTAAAAATATCTTAACGGTCAACCTGCCCGATTTAGGCAGTACCCCCCGCGTTTTAGGGCGCGATCTTACCTTTCCCTTATCGCCCGACGACCCCACTCCCGGCGAACTGACAGCATTAGTTAATGCCCACAATACCCAGTTGTCGAGCGCGCTAACAGGATTGCGCAAGAGTTTGGCTCCAGACATCAATCTCATGACTTACGATGTCAACAGTCTGTTCGATAGTGTCCTATCCAACCCTAGTAGCTTTGGTTTCACCAACAAGACCGATTCCTGTTTGTTTGTCGCCGCTTGCGTTTTCGACCCAACCGGACAAACGCAGCAGCAATATGTATTCTGGGATGGCATTCATCCGACAACGAAGGCTCATGAGATAATCGCCCAAGGAGCGCTAACCGCCCTCAGAGAACAGGAAAGTATTCCCGAACCCAGTGCTACAGTTGGGTTAGTCGCGCTTGGTTTTCTAGCGATCGCAACCGCACGCTTTCGCACCCAAAATTAATTCGGTTCTCCCAGCAGTAGGGTGCGTTAGCGAAGCGTAACGCACCAATAACCTGACGGGGGGACGGCGCTTCGACTTCGCGGCAGTCGAGCGAAGTCGAGACTCAGCGCACCGGGGGCGAGGTGAGGAGGAGATGCTTTTACGATGGGCAATTTTGCGGATTTGATATCAACACGAATTCGATAAAATCCTGAATTTTGAAGCCCTGCGAAAAAAAAATTCAGCAAGAATTCCTCTTATCCGGATTTACCATCACGCCTCAAAACTTAATGCTTTTCCCCGCACCTCAGAATGAAGGCGACCTTTTTCCCATGCAACTTGTCCGCCAACAATCGTATACTGCGGCCACCCCGTTAAACTCCAACCTTCAAACGGACTCCAACCGCATTTTGTTTGCAATTCTTCCCGCAATACAGGACGATAATTTTCTAAATCTACTAAGATTAAATCGGCATCGTAGCCCGGTTTAATTAAGCCCTTATTAGGAATTTTATACGCTTTTGCAACGGCTGCGGACATCCAGTTAGAAACTTGCACTACCGTACACTGTCCTTGCATTGCTTGCGTCAACATTAACGGCAAAGATGTTTCTACTCCCGGCATTCCCGACGGCGTATTCGGATAGTCTTTTCCCTTTTCTTCTAGCGTATGCGGCGCGTGATCCGTCGCAATAAAATCAATTACACCATCTAACAAGGCTTGCCACAAAACCTCATTATCTCGTTCCGTTCGTAGCGGCGGGTTCATTTGCGCTAACGTTCCGATTGTTTCATAAGCTGCAACGTTTAAAAGCAAATGCTGGGGCGTAACTTCTGCTGTTACCCAACTCGGTTTGTCAACTCGAAGTAATTCTGCTTCTTCTGCGGTTGATAAATGTAAAATATGCAAGCGACGTTGATATTTTTTTGATAATTTTAAGGCAAGTTGGGTTGCATTTAAAGCAGCTTGATTATCTTGGATTTGTGAGTGAACTGCGGGGTTAGTTTGCCCGGAAAATTGCGATCGCCGTTCCTCAATTCTAGCCCTATCTTCCGCGTGGACGGCAATCAACCGAGTCCCTTTAGCGAAAATTGGCTCTAATTCTGCCTCCGTACTCACTAATAACGCCCCGTGCATCGAACCCATAAAAACCTTAATCCCGCAGGTTGGATTGGCTTCGAGCAAATCGGGTGAATTTTCCGCCGTTGCGCCGATAAAAAAGCCGTAATTAACCAAACATTTTTGGGCGGCGCGCTGCAATTTATCGTCTAAAGTTGCTTGTGTTGTCGTTAACGGGCGCGTGTTGGGCATTTCCAAGAAAGAGGTAACTCCCCCTCTCGCACAAGCACAACTTGCCGTAAATAGGTCTTCTTTATATTCGAGTCCGGGTTCGCGAAAGTGTACTTGTGGGTCGATAACGCCGGGAAGAAGGGTAAGATTAGTTGCGTCAATTTCTGCGGCTTCTGCCTCAATTGTGGAGGCAATTTCGCTAATTTTTCCCTGTTGAATGAGAACGTCGCCTTGGGTGAATTCTCCTTCAGGTAAAAGGATGCGAGCGTTGCGGATGAGGAGGTCGGATAAAGTCATTGATAATGGATAATTGATAATGGTACTAACTTAAAGCCGATTCCAGTTCGATTTTTAATTTTTAACTTTTAATTTTTAATTCAAAATTCACTCTTCAGCCGCCATCTCTTCCGAACTTTTAGCCGGAGTTTCAGTAATATTGGGCGTGGGAGTTGAGACGGGGGTAGCAATGGAGCGATTGAAGTATTGATAGGCGCTGCGAGAAATGTCGCGGATTAGTTGTTTGGCTTTAATATCGTTGTGGGGACGTTGAACCATAACAACGGCGAGATAGCGCTTGCCAGTGGGAGTTTCGATCGCACCCGCATCAGCGACGAGAGAGCCAATATTACCAGTTTTATGGGCAATTGTAGCGCCTTCGTCCAAGCCTCGAGGCAGGAGATCTCTCGTAATGACATTACGCATCATTTCTAAAATGCGATCGCGCGATGCCGCTGAAACCAGTTCGCCGCGCTCCAACTTCGCTAAAACCTTCGCTAAATCCACGGGACTGGTAGTATTTGTACCCTCGACATCGGGCAGATAATTTTGAATTGCCGTTGACGATAAACCCCACGCCCGAAAGCGCTGATTTAAAACTTCCGCACCGCCGAGGCGTTCGATAATCATATTCGTTGCGGTATTATCGCTTACCGTAATCATCTGCGTTACGGTTTCCAACGCCGAAAACTGAGTTCCCGGTTCTTTATACTGCATATTACCGGCTTCGCCCGCGATCGTTGCTTCCGTCATCGTTAACTTTTCTTCTAACGAGACTTTCCCCGCATCGACATCTTGAAAAAATGCAACCAAAATCGGCAATTTAATCGTACTCGCCGCAGCAAAAGTTGTCCCGCCGTCAAGATTCAAATAAACTCCCGTATCCAGATCTGCTAACAATACCCCAGCGTGAAAGTCCGGCGATTTTGCCAGCAGCGTTTGAATTTGCGACTTGAGTTCGGGACTTTCTTGTTTTAGCAGTAAGGCGGGGGGACGAACGGGCGCTGCGGCAACTTTTTCGGCTTTGGCGTTCGCCGATTGGGATAGATAAGACTTGTTGGTTGCTGATATCAACGTTCCGGAAATTGCCCCCACCCCGATTCCGACGATAAGCAGGCGGACGAGATAAAGCGGAAGTTTGGCTAAGTTGGGTTTGCTAGCAGCAGGAGAGGAAGATTTGGGGACAACGGTATCAATCTTTGGGAGGCGGGGGCGCGAAGATTGCGAACGGCGTTGTTGAAAGCGCGCTACGGCGGATGAAGGGCGGCGCTTTGGGGGTAAGGTAGCCAGCGTGGGTGATTTCGGGGCAGTTTTAGCGCGCTGCACTGGGCGCGATGCTGACTTCAGCGGTTGTTTTTGATTCGACCCGATTTTGTTCAAACGCCGCATTCTCCACCTCCCTTTGCATTTCTCGACTAAGCGCGATCCGCTGCACGGATCCCTTCGGGCGCGCAATCTCAAAATTCTACCGCTTCTGCGAACCCGATTCCATCGCCCATTCCATTTGCCGCAATATCCCGCGCAACAAAGCAACTTCTTCGCTGCTGAGGGCGGCGCGATGGAAGAGATGGCGGAATTTTTCCATACGGGCGGTAGCAGTATGAGGATAAAGATAGCCGATCGCCAGCAACACTCGCTCGAGATGTTGGTAATAGTTTTCTAAGGAATCGAGGGTGGCGGGGAGGGAGTGAGGGGGTGAGGGGGTGAGGGGGTGAGAGGGTGAGGGGGTGAGGGGGTGATGGGGTGAGGGGGTGATGGGGAGAGAGGGTGAGGGGGTGAGGGGGTGATGGGGTGAGGGGGTGATGGGGAGAGAGGGTGAGGGGGGAGAGAGGGTTAATTGATAGAGTTCGTAGGCGCAGACAACGACTGCTTGGGCGAGATTGAGGGAGGAATATTCGGGGTTGGCGGGAATTTCGAGGTAGCGTTGCGCGAGGCTGAGTTCTTGGTTATTTAAGCCGCGATCTTCGGGGCCAAAAATGAGGGCGGAAGTGAGGGTTTTATCCTCTAGAAGCCAGGGTAAAACGGTTTTTGGGCTTTCGAGGGGTAATGGGCGCTTGCGGTTGCGTGCTGTCGTTGCGATCGCGCGGTGACAGCCTTGCAATGCTTCGCTCAAACTCTCCACAATCCGCGCCCCCGCTAAGATATCGCCTGCATGAACTGCCATCTGCCGCGCCTCTTCGCTATTGCGATCGCAATGGGGCGAAACTAAAATGAGTTGCTCTAAGCCCATATTTTTCATCGCGCGCGCGACGGAACCGACGTTTAACGCCCCCGCCGGTTCGACGAGGATAATGCGGATGTTTTTTAGGGAGGAAGCAGCCATGTTTTGGAGAATGAATGGTGAATAATGAATGGTGAATAATGAATAATGAATAGTAAATGATAATTATAAATTATGAATGATGAAGGGTGAGTGATGAGTAGTAGGGTGGGCAGCGCCCACCAGCGAAGACTAGGGTGCGTTTAGAAACGTATATTTACAAGTCAGTAGCGCTATACATTTCGGCAAACGTTCGACTGAGCGGTTCGAGCGAGCCTCGCCAAACTCTTACCGAAGTGTGCCACACCGATCCTGCCGAAATGCTCAATGACCGCGAATTACGAATTACGCACTATTCAATATTCGCTCGGACTCGAGTTAGAGTAGAAGAAGATTCAGAGGAATTGATGGGAGGGAAGAAGATGGCGGTGAAACTCAACAAACCCATTTTAATGGGAGGTTTGGGAGCCTCTTTCGGATTGTGGCTGCTGTTGAATGTTAAAGAGTCGGTTTTTCAGGTTGGCGAGTATGGTTTGTTGGCGACGATGGTGTTGGGCGGTGGCTTCTGGTTGTTGAAGTCGCGATCGCCTGCTAAACTGCCTTGGGAAGCTGCGATCGCACCGATGACGAAGGAACGGGTTGAGGGCGCGATCGCACAAGCGAAAACAGTTTTAGCGGCGGTGCAAACTGAAGTTCCCGAACGAGATTTAACCCAACTGCAACAAACCCTCGCAAATCTCCCCGAACGTCTCAACCGCAAAGCGCTGCAATTAGCGGTGACGGGTGGAAAAAATACGGGCAAAACGGCGTTAACGCAGTTACTCAGCGCGCCTGAAAGCGAGGAAACTTGGATTGAAACCGAACCGTTCCTCGTCAGCACCGAAGCGACGGATGCAGCGGCAAAAGTAACGGCTTTAACCTCCGATTTAGCAATCTTCGTGGTTGCGGGCGATTTAACCGATTCAGAACTGAAAATCTTAAAACAGTTGCGCGGGGAAAATCAACGCCTTTTGCTCGCATTTAACAAGCAAGATCGCTTCCTGCCTGAAGAACGAGTTGAAATCCTGCAACAATTGCGCCAGCGCGTTTTTGGCTTAATTCCGGCGGATGATGTCATCGCGATTGCTGCCGCCCCTTCCGAGATGAAAGTTCGCCAGCATCAAGCGGATGGTTCGCAGCAGGAATGGATGGAAGCCCAAGAACCGGAGATTTCGGCGCTGCGCGATCGCCTTTCAGCTATTTTAACAGCGGAACGCGAACAATTAGTTTGGGCGACGGCGTGGCGGGAAGCGATGCAACTGAAAGCTGAAGCCAAAGCCATTTTAAATGCAGCCCGACGCGATCGCGCTATGCCTATTATCGAGCAGTATCAATGGATTGCCGCCGCTGCTGCCTTCGCTAATCCCGTCGCCGCGCTGGATTTGCTTGCCGCTGCTGCCATTAGCGGACAAATGCTTGTAGATCTCAGCGCCATTTACCCCCAAAAATTCTCCCTCGCCCAAGCGCAAACCGTTTCCAGTACGATCGGACAATTGATGGTGAAGTTGGGGATTGTCGAACTCTCTACCCAAGCCATTGGCTCGATTCTTAAGAGTAACGCGATGACTTATGTTGCTGGGGGTGCGGTGCAGGGGGTGAGTGCAGCGTATTTAACCCGCCTTGCTGGTTTAAGCGCGATCGAATATTTCCAAGAAGTGGAATTAAGCGCTGCTACGGGAGAAGAGTTCAACCGCGATCGCTTTAGCAAAATCCTGCAAGCCATCTTCCAACAAAATCAACGTACTGCATTTTTACAGGATTTTGTCAAGAGTTCCTTAGCGCGTCTTGCTCCGGAATCGAAAACTGCTGAAGCCGTTTCGAGCTAATTCTTGCCGATAGATAAATTTTGAGAGCGTAGGTGCGAAGAGTCATTTGCACCTACGTTTCTTTATCGCGATCGCTAGATTTTATCTGTAGGACATTCGTGTCAACTTAAGGTGAAACACTTAGCCCGCCAAGAACTCAAGTTCTTGGCTAATAGCTCAAGTCCATTAAAATGGACTGAATTTCCGAGTCATCTTTAGATGACTTGAGTTATTAGCCTTGGGTTTGAACCCAAGGCGGGCTAGGTGAGCGGGGGGTTAAGCTTAAGTTGACACCCATGAGCAATGCTCTGCCCTAATTTGGCTCGTTTTTTTATCGAACTCATATTTTATTTGAGTTAAAATTAACGTCTATTAATCCCTATAATCATTAAAACAATGAGCGCTCCCGAACCCGTTTTTCGCTGCTCTCAATACCAGCATGACTTGCTTCCTCAAGGTTCTGTTAGTGCTGCCGATTTAGAATTCGCTCGCGAAGTCAAAGAGTTTCGAGTTTCCCTATTTAAACTTTTTCAAACTAAAATTGATGCGGCGATCGCTGAATCCGAGCCAGAAATCGATCCCAATCGTCTTTACCTTCAAATTCGTAAAGTTCTCGACAATTGTGCAGAAGTGCAGCAAGCTCACGAATACCGAGGTATTCTTCAAGACAAAATGTGGGCGAGCGTTTCAACTCAAATTCAAGCAGAGCGGCAGCGCCTTGAAAGCGTTTATCAAAGTCATTGGCAAGGGAAAGGAGCGCTCGAACTCAATTCAAATCTCAAGCTGCCTCTGCATCAATTGAAAACCAATATTCATCGAATGCCGGGAGGTTATCTCGATGGGAACGAAGCCGAACCCTTTGAAGTGGGAGCGCTCTACGATGCTGGAACTTTTTTGTACGGATTGGGATGGTTTGGCCCGCTCAATGACGAACTCGGTCATACTCTAATTAACCAAGTTATAGCGCCTTATTATCCCGATTTTTCTCCCCAAACTATTTTAGATTTGGGCTGTGCGGTCGGCCACAGTACGTTACCGTATACCGCTGCTTACCCAACAGCGAAAGTTTGGGGAATCGATTTAGGTGCTTCGTTGTTGAGATTTGCGATCGCGCGGGCGAGAATTTTGGAGAGTGAGGTTTATTTTGCCCAACAAAATGCCGAAAAAACAGACTTCGACGATCGCAGTTTCGATTTAGTCGTCAGTCATATTTTGCTGCATGAAATTCCAGCCAGCGCACGGCAGCGCGTTTTTACTGAAAGTTACCGACTGTTGAAACCGGGCGGGCTAATGGTGCATCTAGAGAGCATTTTATTCCTGCAACCTCCAACTTGGGTAGCGCGGTATTTTCGGGATACGGAAGTGTGGGCAAATTCAGAACCTTATCTGGCTTCTTCAAAGTTTGAAGACTTTGGAGTTTATGCTTTAAAGGCGGGATTCTCTCCCGATAGCTTTCAAATTCGTTATGTACCGAGCAATGCAGCAGCGCGAGCGGGGCAGCAGCAAGCGAATTGGGTTGCGTTTTGCGCAGTCAAATAAAAATGGGTGACCGGGGGCTCGAACCCCGAACCAGCGGATTAAGAGTCCGATGCTCTACCATTGAGCTAGTCACCCTAAATCGAGGTATTCTTAATGATATCTGTAAGCTATTCTACACTAATCTGTTAGAGAATTCGTGCATTCGAGTCTTGATTTCAAGCGCGATCGCCCCCTAACAGTCTGCTTCGGACGTTTTAGCCTAATTGTGACTTTTGAACTTTAAACTTTAAGTTTTATGTCAGGCTTCCGTTTTCCCTTTTTCAAATCTTCCCGCCCGAAAAGTTCGCAAGCTCCTCCTGTTTCCCCTTCAGTGAGTTCTATTCAATCGCAGAAAAATAAAACTCTTGCGGACTTAGAACGAGAACTCGAAGCTGAAGCCCAATTCATTCAAACGCGCCCGGTTCAGCCTGCGCCGAAACCCAAAAAAAGCAACTTTTTCGGCAAACTGATTGGAGTAGCAGTATTGTTAGGGTTGCCTGTCGGACTGATTTGGGTTGCCAATCTCCCTTACCCGGTTATTCGCCGTCCCGTCGCCCAAAAAGCCCCCCTGCTGCTGCTGCCGAGTTACGCCAGCATCGATCGCAATTATCGCGAAGGAATCATCAATCTCGAAACCGCAGAACAGTTGTTGCAAAATACAACGAGTGCGGCTGATATTGCTTTAGGGAAAGAAAAGTTAGCAGCGGCGAAGCAAAATTTCGATGCGATTCCGCTCTGGTTTGTGGAAGATTGGTCGGACTACGATTATTGGTGGTATCGATCGCGCTTCGATCGCTTTGCCTTCAATCAGTACCGCGCCCAGATCGGACAACTCGAAGCGATCGCCTTCCAAGAAGGCAACGCCCAAACCTCCTTATCAGGGATTGAAGGAGGAATTAACGCCGCCAAACAGCGTTACGCGCAAGCGACGACTCCGGAAGCCAAACAAGCCGCGATCGCGTCCTGGAAAGCCGCGATCGACCATTTGGAACAAATTTCCGGTCAGACTAATGCAGGCGAAACTGCCCGCAAAAAATTCGCCACTTACTCCCGCGAGTTTGAAGATATCATGGCGAGTGCTTCGCGCAGCGATCGCGTGACCACCGCCGTTGCTGCCGCCAAAAAGTACGCATGGCAAGCCGCTAGTGCCAGCCAAAACCCGCCCCATAACGTCGCTCAATGGCAGCAAGTCGAAACCTTCTGGCAAGAAGCGATCGACCAACTCAAGCCTATTACTCCGGACGAAGGAAGCGGTTACGTTGAAACCCAAGACTTAATCGCCCAATATACCGCCAACCTCGAACAAGTTAAAATTCGTCGCCTTGCCGAAGAAGCTTCCTCCGAAGCACTCGAAAGCGCCCAGAGGAAAATCGAAAGCTTGTTAGCCAGTACGCCGAACGATTCTACTCAGGTTAATTGGACGGGAACCGCCGCCCAGTTACAAGAAATTATCCGCGAACTCGAAAAAGTCGATAACGGCACGATGGCTTACGCTAAAGCGCAAGAACTCCTAAAATTTGCCAAAGCCAGACTGCAATCGATTAATAAATCTTAATTTTTTATTGTTAATCTTTATAAACAGCAACGCGATCGCGGCCGCCCTTCTTTGCCTGATAGAGGGCGCGATCTGCCCCATCTATCAAGGCTTGCCAACTGTTCAGCCGCGTCGGAACGAGGGCCACTCCCCCCAAACTCAGCGTCACGCGATCGCAAACCGGTGAAGCCGAATGTTCGATATTCAACCGCTTCACAGCCTGTCGCAACAATTCTGCAATCCACCGCATTCCCTGTTCGTCCGTATGCGGTAGAACAATCGCAAACTCCTCGCCGCCGTAGCGCGCGACTAAATCGGCAGGGCGCTTCAGCGTGCGGCGCAAAGCTGTTGCCACCCGACGCAAACAGCGATCGCCTGCCGGATGGCCGTAAGTATCGTTATAGAGCTTAAAGTAGTCGATATCGCACAAAATCAAAGACAACGAACTTTTTTCTCGCGTCATCCGCCGCCATTCTGCTTGCAGGTAAGCATCAAAACAACGACGGTTCGCCACTTGCGTCAAACTATCCACCGTAGCGAGGTGATGAAGTTTTTGATTGGCCTCCTTCAACTTCTGATACAGTTGCGATTGTTGAGTCGCAATCCCCACTTGAGTCGCCAGTTGTTTGAGGAAATCGATTTCTGCTTGTTGCCAGAGGTGAGGGGCTTCGCAGTGATGGGCGACGAGCAAGCCCCAGAGATTATCGCCTTGGAAAATGGGAACGACTAAATTCGCGCTGATTTGAAAGTGTTCGAGCAAGCGATAGTGACAGGGGGTTAGGTTTGCCGATTGGAGGTCATTTAAAACCTGAATTCTGCCGTTTTTATACGCTTGAACCAACTCATCACGAAAACAAGGATCTCGCACGGTCTGACCGAGTACGGGTATCCAAGGTTCTCGTACCGATTCGGCAACAACCGCTCCGCTCCAATCGGGGTTAAACCGATAAATTAATACGCGATCGTTTTGAAGAAATTGGCGCACTTCCTCAACGGTTGTCGTGAGGATCGTATCCAGTTCCAGCGAGCGGCGGACGCGCTCTTGCATCGCTCCGATGGAACGTTCTCGCTCTGCTTGCCGCTTTAAATGGTCTTCGGCTTGTTTGTGTTGGGTGACTTCGAGGACTGTTCCGATCTCGCCTTGGTAGCGCCCTTCCGCATCGCGCAGGGACGTGCTATTCCCAAGAACCCAAAAGACTTGACCGTCGGTTTGCCGTTGAAAGCGAAATAAGGAGTTGCGATCGCGCCGTTCGGGTTCTTTCGCCCATTCGCTTAAGACGCGATCGCGATCTTCGGGATGGAGCGCTTGCATCCAACCTTTACCGTAAGCCTCCGTCGGAGTCATCCCCGTTAACTTACACCAAAAGGGGTTGACAAAAACGATATCTTGTGAGCTATTGGTTTGAAAAATACCAACGGGGACGCGATCGGTCAGGATTTTGTACTGCGCTTCTCGTGCCTGCAAGTTCGTGCAAACTTCCTGCAAGCTGGTTTCGGCAAAAATTCGATCTCGGATATCTTGAATCACGGCGACGAGATACTGCTGGGAGTCGGAGCCTTCGCGCAGCAGGGAAGCGGTAAAATTGACCCAGATCGATTCCCCGTTTTTGTGCCGGTAGCGCTTTTCCATCGAACAGCTAAAGCATTCTCCGCTCGACAACTTTTGAAGCCTGCTTTGATAAAGCGCCCGATCTTCGCCCTCCGTTAACTCGATCTCGTTGAGCGATCGCAACTCCTCGCTGCTATAGCCCACAATTTCACAAAACTTCTGATTGGCGCGGCAAAAAGAACCGTCGCTGCCAAACAAAATAATTCCCATCGCCGCCTGTTCAAAAATTGCCCGGAAACGATTTTCGCTCGCCTTGAGGGCTTGTTCGGCGGATTTGCGATCGCTAATATCGCGCACTAAAACTAATACCTCATCTTCGCCGCAGGCAACCGTGCGCGACTCGTAATCCAGCATCTTGCCGTCATTGTCGCTTAACTGATACTCGCAAGTTTCTACCTTCTCCCCCTTCAACGCTTGCTCGATATTCTCCATCCCCAACTCCGCGTTCTTGGGGGGTAAGACCTCTCTAAAGGTTTTGCCGATCAGTTCGTGGGAAGGCAGAACGGCATGAAGGGCTTTTGTTTCTTGACAATCGAGATAGGTTCCATCCCGGCTGACGCGAAACATTAAGTCCGGAATCGCGCTTAACAGCGCGCGATTGGTCGCCTCGCTTCTTTGTAGGGCTTGTTCGGACTCAGCGATCGCCGTCAGATCGAAGCTAATTTTGAGTAAATATTCAGGAACTCCTCGCGGGTTGGAAATCAGAATTTTTTGAGTTTGCAAGCGCGTTTGCTGGCGATCGCGCAAACTATCGTGGGAGGGCGCGCTCGTGGGTAGCGTTTCTTCAACCGTTTGATGAGTCGCACCGCTGGCTAAAAAAGCGCGATCTTCAGCGATGATGCGATCGGCGATTTCTGGTGAGAAAAGGTCGCGATCGGTTTTGTCGAGCAGTTCTTGCTCCGAACAACCGAGGAGTTTTTCGGCGGCGGGATTGGAGTAGACAAATTTTAAATTCTGTACTTCTTTAACAAAGATGGCATAAGGGATATTCTCGATAACCGCATCAAACAATTGCGATTTCCGTTTAGCCTGACTCTCCGCACGCTTGCGATGATGCTTTTCTTGATGCAGCTTTTGTTTTAAGCGAGCGAGTTCGGCATTTTTTGCCCGCAGGAGATTCGCGAGTCGATCGCGCTCCGATTCGAGCTTTTTGCGATCGCTGATATCGCGACAGAGGTACAATTTTCCGCCCTCCGGAGCCGATAGCAGTTTAACCTCAATCTCAAACCAGCGCTCTCGTCCCATCTTATCCCGGAGCGCTCGATCGAGCCTCCCCTTTTCTTGACCCGCCATCTGTCCCTCAATCTCCTGTAACCCCTGCCCAAACAACTTTTCGATAGTCCCAAATGCTTTCACTTCGCCCACCGTGTAGCCAAAGAAACGCTCGACATTGGGGGAAATCAGCACGAACCTCTCTTTTGCGTCAGTCATCAACACGACATCGGAGCGGAAGCTGAACGGCTTGCCTTTTGAGCGCTTGGTTTCCCGCACCCGAAAATCGCTGCCCGTTAATTTAGCTTCTGATTCCATCTCTGGTTCAGCGGACGAGACCGACAAATCTTTCTTTTCAAGCGACATTGAAAACCTCCCTCCTAAAATTCCCTGAAATCCACTGACAATCGATAAAAATGCCAGCCAGTAGGGGGGGACAAGCTTCAATCGTCAATTGTAGGAGGCTACAGTCGAAAGAACCTCGGTTGGGACATTGAGAGTTGCGGGCGCAGATGCGAATCATTCACAATATGGGAAAAAATATTTGATCGCTCACTCTGGATTCAGGATAGGAGATTAAACGAAAAGTGACATAATCTCGATCGCCGCACTCCGATCTTGAAAAATTGAAAATTTTGGAGCTAGTCCCCTTAACGGGCAGTAAACCTGTCATTTTCCCTGGAAATACCGCGCTTGCTCCTCCTTTTCTCGTTGTCGGAAAGATTTGGAGCTTTCTGAAAGTAAGGACAATTGCAATCCACTACTACTTTAATAAACACATTCTAAGCACCTTTCTCCGGATCGATTTTCTCAACTCTTTTCCCCTACAATGAGGAGACTGTTTTGCGCTTCGTTCGATCCCATGACCCACTTCATTGCCACTTGGATCGTTACGGCGATCTCGCTCCTCATCACCGCTCGAGTCGTACCGGGGATAGAAATTGACAGTCTTTCTGCTGCCTTAACCGGCTCGGCGGTTTTTGGTTTGGTTAATGCGATTGTTAGACCGCTCCTGATTGCATTCACCTTGCCTCTGACCCTCGTGACTCTGGGTTTATTCTTGCTAGTGGTAAATGCCATTTGTTTTGCCCTAGCTAGTTATTTTACGCCTTCGGGGTTTAGAGTGGATGATGTTGGCGCTGCATTCATCGGTTCGATCTTGCTGTCCCTCGTTTCGAGCTTGCTACATCTTTTTTTCGTTCGCAAGGAACGTTAAAATTTTTCATCGCGCGCTTCGGGTTGCCCCTAAACGTTAGGAAATTGAGTATAAATCATAAAAATTGTCAATTTATCATTCATTGCTAACTTATTATTGAGAATTCATCCCTAACCATTTACATTAATTTAATGTTTCCGACTTTTATTCCAGCGGCAGCAGAACGATTGAGCGAGGAAACATCGATCGCTTTCTTGCAACAAATGCAGTGCGAAGCCATCGCAACGCCCTTATCGACAAGCCCCATCCCGACCACTTACGTCAGTCAAGGAAACGGCGGTACGCCCATTCTCCTCCTACACGGATTCGATAGTTCTGCTATTGAATTTCGTCGTTTGTTGCCCTTATTAGCCGCAGAAAATGAAACTCGAGCGGTGGATTTACTCGGATTTGGCTTTACCGATCGCGCCGTCGGCATTTCCTTCGGAACGCAGGCAATTAAAACTCATCTCTACGCTTTTTGGGAAGCATTAATTCAACAGCCTGTTATTTTAGTCGGGGCTTCGATGGGAGGAGCAACCGCGATTGATTTTGCACTGACTTACCCCGAAGCCGTATCTGCTTTAATTTTAATCGATAGTGCGGGGTTGACAAATCCGCCTTTAAGCAGTAGGTTCATGTTCTCGCCGTTGGATTCCTTCGCGACAGAATTTCTCCGCAGCCCAAGAGTCCGACAACAAATTAGTCGCGCCGCCTACTACGATAAAAGTCTCGCTAGTACCGACGCGCAACTCTGCGCCGCCCTCCATTTAGAATTACCGCAATGGAATCGCGCGATCGCAGCTTTCACTAAAAGTGGCGGTTACGGTTCCTTCGCCGCTCGACTCTCAACCCTGCAAACGCCAACTTTGATTATTTGGGGTCAAAACGACCAAATTTTAGGGACGAAAGCCGCCCAAACTTTTCAGCAAAAAATACCCAATAGTACATTAGTTTGGATCGATCGCTGCGGTCACGTTCCTCACTTAGAAAAACCCCAAGAGACTGCAAAAGCCATTTTAGATTGGATTGCAGTGGAGTGAGCAATAATTCGTAGCTCAAGAGCAAGTCAAGCCGTTAGTTCTGTATATTGACTTTTTAATCAACGTTTGTTAGTATGGATTCAGATCGAATTCAGCTATACAGAATTGAGTCGGGGTGGCGCGAGCGATCGCCCTCCCAAGGCATCGCACCAATACAAGAGCGCGGTTTAGTTCGAGGCGAAACGAATTTCGCATCGGCTCGAATTGTAATTGCACCGCACTGAAAAGGCAACGCAAACTTACTAAAAACGAAAACCTAAAACCGATGAGTACCGCAGTCGTATCGCGCGCGCTCTTGGAGTGCTGCACCCTAATTTACGTTGAAGTGGCGGAAAATTCCAATAAAGTTTGGAAGGGCAGCGCTTACAACGATGGAACTTTTATTGCCGAATGGGGCAGAGTCGGCGCTCAGTTGCAGTCGCAGCAAAAATCTTACCATTCCGCGAAGCTGGCGCTCGATAAGCTCGAACAAATGAAGCAGCAAAAGCTCAATAAGGGCTATACCGAAGCGCAAGTTCTCGCCGACGACGGTATCGATAACCAGCCGACGCAGCAGGATTTAGAAGCGATCGCGGCTTCCCAAATTCGCTATGGTGAAGATGCGCGCGCCCAGCAATTAATCCGCTACTTAACAGAAGTCAACATTCACGAAATCGTTTCTCAAACCAACATTGCTTACAACGCGGCGACGGGAAACTTTAGAACGCCGCTCGGGCTTGTTACCCGCGACGCGATCGCCCAAGCTCGATTGTACCTCGAACAAATGGCCGCACCGCCCCGAAAAAGCGATCGCCTCCTGCGCCACCTCGTCAGCCAATACCTGCGCCTCATCCCCCAAAAAGTCGGCATCCGCTTAGACGCATCGATATTTCGCACCAAAGCCGAACTACAACGCCAAAAAGAACTGCTAGAAGCGCTCGATACTGCCTTAATGCAAACCGAACCGAACCCGAAAATTTTCGACTGTAGCCTGCGTCGCGTTCCCGGTAGTACCCCCGAAGGGCGATCCACTTTCCACCAATTGCGGGAACTTTACGAATCCACCCTCAACCCCCACCATTTAACTGCTAATTACAAACTGCGGCGCATCTACGAAATCGAAATTCCGTCCATGCAGCGCGCCTTCGCCCAAAAATCTAGCGCTATTGGCAACGTCAAACTCCACTGGCACGGAACAAAAGCCAGTAACTTACTCAGCATCTTCAAGGGCGGCTTAGTGATTCCCCCTAGCAGCGCCATTCAATGTACGGGACGGATGTTCGGTAACGGCATTTATGGTTCCGAACAATCGACTAAAGCCCTGAATTATGCGACTAACTATTGGAATGCTTCTGGCAGTGGGAACCAACGCGCCTTCATGCTTTTGTGCGAGTTTGCGATGGGCAAAACCTTCCACCTCCAAAAACCCAAGCGCAGTTATCCTCTTCCGGGATTCGATAGCACTTATGTGCGTCCGGGGATGGCTAATGTCATTAATCAGGAAAGTATTGTCTACGATGCCGCTCAGGTGAATATTAAATATCTGTGTGAATTCGTTGATTGAAATGTAGGAACGTTGCATACAATCAATTCTTTAACCCGTTGTAACAGTAGGGACGTTCAATTGAACGTCCCTTTTGTAGGGGCGGGTTTAGCTAAAACCCTTGCTATGATGTGAATTCAGGAGTGCAAAACCCGCCCTCTTCAAGTTAAGGTTATTTTCGTCAACCTACTTATACTTAAAAATCGAGATCTTACCAAAGCGGATCGGAGTATAAATGAATGGTCAATTCTTCAAACCCCGCAGGAACAGCCGTAATACAAGCGCAGAAAGGAGTTCCATCGTCGTATTCTACCTCGCAAGCATGGCAGGATCCCATCAGGCATCCCGTGGGGATAATAACGCCCGCGCGTGCCGCTACTGACAGCATCGGTTCTCCCACACGAGCTTCTACCGTCACATCATCGGGTAAAAAGTGAATTTTAACGCTCATCTTTTGAGGGGTTTGAGTGGCTCGATGCTTCTTTTCAACTCATACAAGTTTAATACGAAGTTGCCAAGAATTGGGATAGAAAAAGAGGCAATAGAACCGTTACGTTCTTTGCCTCAATAAACTGATGACTTAGGGGGACTTAAATCAAGACAGGTTGTTTACTTGGTTTCGGAGAATTCAGCATCGATTACATCGTCGCCGCCGCCGGAACTGCCGCCCGTGCTGTCAGAGGGGCCAGCACCGTCGCCCATATCATCGGTGGGTACGCCTCCACCGGCTTGTTGATAAACGCTGCTGCCGATGCTGTAGAGGGTTTGTTGCAATTCGGGCAGAAGAGATTGAATTTTATCATCATCTTCTTGCGCGATCGCTTCCTTCAGGCTCTTAATTAACTCTTCAGCCTTGCTCTTATCGGCATCCGAAACCTTATCGCCCAGTTCGCTAAGCTGCTTCTCAGCTTGATAGACTAAGGAATCGGCTTGGTTCTTGCGATCGATTTTCTCGCGGCGTTCCTTATCGGCGCTGGCGTTGGCTTCAGCTTCCTTCACCATGCGATCGACTTCCGTATCGGGCAGCGTCGAAGCGCCGGTAATGCTGATCGATTGTTCTTTACCCGTACCCTTATCCTTCGCCGTGACGTTGAGGATACCGTTCGCATCGATGTCAAAGGTAACTTCGATTTGGGGTACGCCGCGTTGCGCCGGAGGAATACCATCTAAGCGGAAGGTTCCCAAACTCTTGTTGTCTTTCGACATTTCCCGTTCCCCTTGGAGAACGTGAATTTCTACGTTGGTTTGACCGTCTACTGCCGTCGAGAAGACTTCCGATTTCTTGGTCGGGATCGTGGTGTTGCGCGCGATAATCTTGGTCATGACACCGCCGAGGGTTTCAACGCCCAAGGACAGCGGCGTTACGTCTAACAAGAGAATATCTTTAACTTCGCCTGCCAGAACGCCACCTTGGATTGCCGCGCCGACCGCAACGACTTCATCCGGGTTTACCGTTTGGTTCGGTTCTTTGCCCAGAACGCGCTTGACTAATTCTTGAACGGCGGGAATGCGAGTCGAACCGCCGACGAGAACGACTTCATCAATGGCACTTTTATCGACTTTGGCATCGCGGATGGCGTTTTCTACCGGAATGCGCGAACGTTCGATTAAGTCTGCCGCGAGTTCTTCAAATTTCTGGCGAGTCAGCGTCGTATCGAGGTGCTTGGGACCATCTTGCGTCGCGGTGATAAAGGGCAGGTTGATTTCTGCTTGAGTGACGCTCGATAGTTCGATCTTGGCCTTTTCTGCTGCTTCGGTGAGACGTTGCAGCGCTTGTTTGTCTTGGCGCAAGTCGATGCCTTCGGTTGCTTTGAATTGGTCGGCGAGGAAATCTACGATCTTTTTGTCGAAGTCGTCGCCGCCGAGGTGAGTATCGCCGGAGGTTGCTAAGACTTCAAATACGCCGTCGCCGACTTCTAGGATGGATACGTCGAACGTACCGCCGCCTAAGTCAAAAACGAGGATGGTTTCGTTACTCTTTTTATCCAAACCGTAAGCAAGCGATGCAGCGGTCGGTTCGTTGATAATCCGTTTGACTTCGATACCGGCAATTTTGCCTGCATCCTTGGTGGCTTGGCGTTGCGAGTCGTTAAAGTAAGCGGGAACGGTGATTACTGCTTCTTTGACGGTTTCGCCGAGGTATTTGCTTGCGTCGTCAACCAGTTTGCGGAGAACTTGAGCGGAGATTTCTTCGGGCGCGAATTGCTTGCCAGCGGCGGGACAGTCGAGTTTGACGTTACCGCTGCTATCGCGGAGGATTTTGTATGCAACTTCGGTGGCTTCGTTGGTGACTTCTTCAAAGCGACGACCGATGAAGCGTTTTACCGAATAAAAAGTATTGCCAGGGTTCATTACCGCTTGGCGTTTAGCAATCTGACCGACGAGGCGATCGCCATTTTTAGCATAGGCGACAACGGAAGGTGTGGTTCTAAATCCTTCTGCGTTAGCGATTACAGTCGGTTTGCCCCCTTCTACAACAGCTACGCAGGAGTTCGTCGTCCCTAAGTCAATGCCAACAACTTTTCCCATAATCTAAAGTCTTGCTCCAGTGTTACTACAGTTCGTAGAAAGCAAGGAACTGAATCTATAATAGCGTTCTACTCTTGCTTGCGTTCTTCGTACTCCTATATAGTGCCTGGGAAGGGGGAGTTGGAGTAAGTGTAGGTTCCCGAACCTCGCGGGGCGGTTTGGGGATAATGAATAATTGATAATTGATAATGGACAATGGACAATGGCACTGAAATAGCTCAAAGCATTGATATTTCGTAGGGTGGGCAGCGCCCACCAGCCTTAAGTGAGTGCCATTCGATAATAGACAATTCTGATTTGCCCCAAGGAACCAAAGAATGACGGCGGAAGAGATGAGAGACTGCATTCGCCAAGCGGCGCAAGCTTGTCGGGAAAAAGACGCGATCGCGTTTTCGCGGCTTTTTCTGCCTGATGCTGAGGTGGTGCTGTCGAATGGCGCTTGCCTCGTCGGACGGGCAGAAATCGCTCGGGTAACGGCGGCTTATTTTGAGCGTTGCGGCGAGATTGCGATCGCGATTCACCATATTGTGGTGGAAGGAAACAGCGCGGTGGTTGAGTGGTCTTGGCAGGAGGGGACGCTTACTGAGAATGCGATCGCGATCGATTTTCGTTCTGGGGCGATTGCAGCTTGGCGAGAATATCGCCGATAATTCGTAATTCGTAGTTCGTAATTCTTGCTCCAGACCTGAGAGTAGGGGCTTGTCACCCTCCCCAGAATTTTAAGACGAGCGATTTAAATCTACTATTAACTTAATTTCAACGAATTCACCGGCACGTCATCCCAGGATTCAACCGTTCGCATTTGTGCTTTCCAGCCGCTAGATTTTTGTTCGTCGCTGAGGTTATTTTGGAAAGATTGATGGCAATCTCGTGCTAGTTTTTCATTGCGAGTTGCAATACAGGCATAGACTAGACCGGACGGATCGAGTTGTTCGTTTACCCAAATAGCCATTTTCAGTTATCGTTATCGATGAACGGTTGAGATTTTTCCCCAAGTTCAATTTAATGACTTAAGAAACAATCGATTCTAGCGCCGGTTTAATCGTCGGATATTGATAGTTAAATCCGATCGCTTGCGTGGCTTTGGGAAGCACTTGCTGCCCTTCTAGGACGACTTTCGCGCCGTCGCCCAGCAGGAGTTCGAGGGCAAAACTGGGAACGGGCAACCAAGACGGACGTTTGAGGACTTCACCCAAGCTTTGAGAAAGCTGGTTCATCCGTACTGGATTGGGGGCGGTGGCGTTGAAAGTTCCCGCCATGTCGGGGCGCTTGAGGGCTTCGAGAATCAGATTGACGACATCTTCGCGGTGAATCCAGGAAAACCACTGATTGCCGGTTCCAATCGGCCCGCCGACGAACATTTGGAAAGGGGTTAACATTTTCGCGATCGCGCCGCCTTTACCAACGATAATCCCCAAGCGTAAGATAACCAAGCGGACTCCAGCGGCTTTCACTTTTTCGGCTTCTGTTTCCCACGCTTTACAAACGCTGGCGAGAAAATCGTTTCCCGCAGGGCTTTTTTCATCGAAGGTTTCCGTTTCGCTAGTGCCGTAGTAACCAATGGCGGAGGCGTTGACGAGGACTTGCGGTTTGGGGTTGGCGTTGGCGATGGCTTCGACAATTTTTTGGGTTCCCAGGCGGCGACTTTGCAGGATGCTTTGTTCGACGGGGGGAGTCCAGCGCTTTTCGGCGATGGGTTCTCCGGCTAAGTTAACAACACCGTCGCATCCGGCGATCGCGCTTTGCCATTCGCCCGATTCTGTGGGAGTATATTCGACGATCTCGACGTTGGGAAACTCGCTAGCAGGAAATTGCGATCGCGCCCCTTCTGGGTTGCGGGTGAAGACAAGAACGCGATCGCCATTTTGCTCCAATTTTTCCACTAACCGACTGCCGACAAATCCCGTTGCACCCGTTATCGCGACTTTCATAAAATTTCCTCGATTAAACTGCTTTTCTTAATCAATTATCTAGAAAAGGTAAGGGAGCAAAATGCTCCCTCTCTCTTGCTTTTCAAACTTCTTAAACAATCGTTTATTTCTGCGCTTCTTCTGACTTGCTCTTGGCAATTTTTAAAATCAAAAATCCTAATCCCAAGCCAACGAGAATGAGGGTCGAAGAAAGAATAGCAGAATTAAACAGAATTTGATCGGCATTCATTAAACAAAACTCCTTATGTCGTTCGCGATCTCGTCAATATTTCTCCTTATTGTACGCTATCGGGGGTACATCCTCGGCTCGCGCGGCGGCGAAGACGCAGGATTGCAGTTGCCCGACAACGGCGGCGAATTCTTCAACTAACGCACTCGAACCCGCCTCTCTCAAGGCTTTGACTAATGCGCCATAGTACCACAGCGTCCCGTCTTTGCCGCCCGCAAAGCGCTGCCACAAGTCTTCGCCGACGAGGTGATAATCTTTGAGGAGCGATCGCGCATTGTACAGTTTATCGGCTGAGGTTACGAGTAAAACGCTCGCAGAAGCCGTTTTTAGGTGCGCCAGATAGCGTTCCTTGCGATCGCGCCACGGGGGTTTAGGCAGCGTTTGCGAGTCGCTACAGCCTTCCACAATCGCCGTTACCGCATCCCCAAACCGACGGCGAATCTCCTCCCGCGTTGGGATTCCGCCTTGGTCTTCTATGGCATCATGGAGGAGGGCTGCGATCGCTTCATCCTCACTTGCACCGTACTCCAGCGCGATACTCGCCACGCCCAACAAATGCGCCACATACGGCACGCCCGAACCTTTACGGACTTGCTGGGCGTGGAGTCGAGTGGCGAAGGTTAAAGCCTCGGTAAATCGTTCGGAAAGGAGCATATTTTGTAATTCGTAATTCGTAATTCGTAATTCGTAATTCGTAATTCGTAATTCGTAATTCGTAATTCGTAATTCGTAATTCCCAATTAATCACTCATCACTCATAATTCATAATTTATCTCGTTGCTTCTAGAATGCGGGAAAAATAAAAGCGCGTACTCGTCATACTCGTGCGTTGAATCGAAAACCCTTCTTTCTCCAAAAGGGCGATAATATCTGCTTCTCGGTGCTGATAGGCGCGCGTCGTTTTGCTTGGTCCGGGGAAGAGTTCGCCGATTTTTTTGAGAATAGTTAAACACAAAGTTTTGGGCGCAAAACTGATAATAATTCGCGATTGGGCTAAAGAAGCCAAATGTGCGATCATTTCTGCTGCCTTTTCTTGGGGGTAGTGGATGAGAACATCGAGGCAAATAACCGTGTGATATTTTCCCGAAAGCGACTCTAAATCTTGCACTGCCAAGGTGAGTTTACTGGGGTCTTTTAACGCTTGCTGCGCCCGTTCTCGCGCTTCTTCCACCATTTTTTCGGAAATATCGCTACCGAACACCGTCGCCCCCGCTTCCGCTAAGGGAATGCTTAAACTGCCCACACCGCAGCCCGCATCGCAGATAGAAAGTTCTGACACATTGCCGTCTGCTTCCAGCCAGCCGATAACCGTATCGATGGTTCTTTGGTGTCCGTTGCGAATGTCGAGTTGAACTTTATTAACTTCGCCATCGCCATAAATTCTGCGCCAGCGGTCGAATCCTGTGGCGTTAAAATAATCTTTAACTACGGTTTTATCGTCAAGTGCGCTCATGAAATTTTGAATTCTTCGCCAGCATTAAGGGGACGCTTAACACTGTATCAGTCTTGTTGCCTCGAGAAAAGCCTTAAAAGCAGCCCGACGCGCACTCGACCGGGTTTCAGCGTAAAAAAAGCTGAAAGTTAAACTTGAAAATCCGAATTCAAGCAACTTTCAGCGATGATAACCCTTGGAGGGTTAAAACTTAATTCTGGTTTAATTTTCGATGCCTTAGTGTTTACCCTGAAAAACTTCGCTCATGGATTTCCAAAGCTCGCGCAATTGGCGTTTAATTTCATACTCTTTCTTGGCAATCGCGCTGCCAGTTTCTCCCATTTTGCGTTCAAACTCTTGGCGCTTTTCTTCAACCAGCGTAACGGTGGAATCGGGATCGGTTTTGGCGCGATCGTACCAAGCTTTGGCATCGTCGAAATAATGTTTGACATCATCGTAGCGTTCGCCGTAACGGTTGGCTAGATTGGCTTGAACGATCGCGAGTTGTGCCTTGAGTTGAGCGTAGCGCTTCTGTAACAGCGCGACTTCTTCGCTATCTTTGAGCGTTCCAATCGCCGCTTCGATCGCTTCTTTGACTTGCTCGGATTTGCCTTCCCCAGCGGTATGAATTTCGTCTAGGGTGCGATCGATTTCGGTCGCCATTTCGGTTTCAGCCAGGTCGAGTTGGTTTTGTAGTTCTTTCACTTCGACTTGCTTTTTGGCGAGGGAATTTTGTCGGGTACTGCTTAATCCTGCGATCGCGCCTTCAATTGAAGCAGTGACATCTTCTTTAAGTTCCCCGCCTTTTTCTTGGAACGCTTCCACTGCGGTTGAAACGGCTTCTTTTACCACGCCGCGAATTTCGGTCGAACCATCCTTTAATTCCGAAGTTGCTTGGGCGACCGCTGTTTTCAAAATATCGCGAATCCGTTCTAGGCGAAGTTTGCCTTCTTCCTTCACTTTTCCTAAATCTTCTGCGATTTTCTCTTTATTTAAGTTACTCATATGGGGATATCCTACCGAAAATTCTTTTATAACTATTCTGGCGGATTCTCCAAACGATGGATTCCACCTGAAGGGGGAAAGACCGTACTTGAAGCCTCCCTAGCTTTGAAATCAGACGCGATCGCAAGGGGCGTACTATCCGTACTCTACTTCCTTTGGATTACTTCGCAAGTTGTTGGTTTATCTTTCCTTCAGTGCGATCGAATCTTTCAGTCAACGCGCTTATAATACCAATTCTCAGTTACGATGCAATAAATTTTTCGTCGTAGGGACATAACATTGTTATGCCCTCTTCAGGAATCGTGCAAAATCAATGAAAATTGGTAGAATGTCTTAACTTTTTATTAAGTCTGTAGAGACGTTGTATACAACGTCTCTACAGAGAACGCGATGAGACTTGGTAAAACAGCGAAGTTCTATTCCTCCCCGCTACCTTATTTAGAAAGATTAAAGAGGTAAGAATTATAGAGTTTCCGCCCCTTTCCATTCAATTGGAATTTGCGCCACCTTATCGCGATCGCTCGGAGCGTGAATTGGTTTACCCAAAGGACGATAACCCAATGTTCCTGCCTTTAAATCGGCGATTCTTTGCCGAGCAATTTCTAGATAATCCTCCTCCTTTTCACAACCCATTGCGCGGCGATCGCTGCCTAAAGCTGCAATAATGCTAGAACCCACGCCCGCAAAAGGATCTAAAACCCAATCATCCGGTTCCGTCAGCGCTAATACGCACCGTTCCACCAACTCAATCGGAAATTGACAGGGATGAATCGTTTTTTCCGGATGATTCGCTTTAACATTAGGAATATTCCAGACTTCCGCCTCCCAATCCTGTTCGACAATCCGCCAAATATCGCCGGGATTTTTGCCCAAAGGATTACCCGAAGGTTGACCGCGTTTTGCACCTTTAAAATGGCGCTTACCGGGATATTTAGAAGGCACGCGAATCGCATCTAAATTGAACGTATATTCGTCTCCCTTGGTAAACCAGAGTAAAGTTTCGTAGCGTCCACTCAATCGTTTTTTTGCGTGCAAACCATGCTCGAAATGCCAGACAATGCGATTTCTGAGTTTTAATCCGTGGCGCTTAAAAAAGGGATAATAGAGAATATCGAGTGGAAACACTTCCCCCTTGCTGACATAATTTCCGACTTGCCAGCATAAAGACCCATCCGGCGCTAAAACGCGAATTAACTCATCTACAATTGGGTTAAGAGACTCTAAATATTCCTCGATCGCGGTCGAAACTTCGTAAGCCTTCCCCAGATTGTAAGGAGGCGACGTAACGATTAGCTTAGCAAATCCTGTAGGGGCCGCAGACAGAATTTCTTTCGCATCGCCGAGTGCTAAAACAACGCGGGCATTCTCATTAAAAGTTGGGGCAATGTCTTCGGGAATTTGGTTATCCCATAATTTTCCTTGTTCTATCATCAGTAAGAATGGATAATGGATAACGTCTTATATAATTGATAGTTGAGTGTCGCTCTTGGTCGATCCGAATCAAAATAATCGTACGTTACGCTTCGCACTCCACACCCTACTGGCTTTCAGCTTTTTGTTGAGTATCCCTCTTGCTCGATCTGAGTCAAAATAATGGTGCCTTACGCTTCGCACTCCACACCCTACGTTCTTTCTCCTGGAGAATTTTAGCTTTTTTTATAGAAAGCTGCGCTAAAAATTCCGTTTCTCGATCGCGCCGACACATTCGAGAGCGAACAGCGTATAATCATTGCTCAATCTGAGAGAGTTATTTAACGATGTGTGGAATTTGTGGGTTTGTCTACGCAGATCGCGATCGCGCCGTCCATCCCGAAATCGTAGAAATCATGACTGCTACGATAACCCATCGCGGCCCCGACGAAAAAGGCATCTACGCTAAAGAAAATGTCGGCTTAGGAATGCGTCGCCTCTCCATCATCGATCTCGGCAGCGGCCAACAACCCATCCATAACGAAGATAAAACCATTTGGGTCGTTTTCAACGGCGAACTTTACAACTACCGCGAACTTACCCATTCCCTCACTCGCCTCGGTCACAAATTCTACACCGCCAGCGATACCGAAGTCCTCGTCCACGCCTACGAAGAATTTGGCGACGACTTCCTTGAATACCTCAACGGGATGTATGCCTTTGCCCTCTGGGACGATCGCAACAAACGCCTCATTGTAGCGCGCGATCGCCTCGGCATCAAACCCCTCTACTACACCCTCCACGACAACGCCTTCCTCTTCGGTTCCGAACTCAAAACCCTCCTCGCCTACCCCGGAACCTCCCGCAACGTCGATTTATTCGCCCTCAACGAATACCTCAGCTTTGAATACATCCCCACCCCCCGCACCATCTTTCAAAACATCGCCAAACTTCCCCCCGGACACGCCCTCAGCTACAGCCAAGGCGACTTAAAAATTTGGCAATATTGGGATGTTAACCTCGCCCGCAGCGAAAACCTGCAACCCAAACCCGCCCAAGAATACGAACTCGAACTCCTCGAAATCCTCCGCAGCAGCATCCGCAAAGAAATGGTAAGCGATGTCCCCGTCGGCGTACTCCTCAGCGGCGGACTCGACTCCACCACCGTCGCCGCACTGATGGCAGAAGCAGCACCCGGTAACGTCAAAAGCTTCTCAATCCGGTTTGACGATCCTTCCTTCGATGAATCCTACTACGCCCGCCTCGCCGCCCGCCACCTCCAAACCGAACATCACGAACTCACCCTCACCCCCAAACTCGTCCTCGAACTCGTCCCCCAACTCGCCAAAGTCCTCGACGAACCCCTCGGCGACTCCTCCATCATTCCCACCTTTCTCCTGTCGCAATTCACCCGCCGCCACGTTAAAGTAGCCCTCGGTGGCGATGGCGGCGACGAGTTATTTGGCGGCTATTCGACGCTGCAAGCCCATCGCTTAGTAGAATACTACGAAATGTTATTGCCGGGATTTGTGCGCCATCGCGTCGTCCCTTGGCTAGTCGATCGCCTGCCCGTCTCTTTTGATAACATCAGCCTAGACTTCAAAATTCGTCGCTTTATCGGCGGACGCGGTATCCCCATTGTTATGCGCCACCATCAATGGTTAGGTTCCTTTACTGTCGCCCAAAAGCAAAAATTATTGCAACCCTGGACGCAATTACAAGAACGAGATACCTATCAAATTGCCTTCCAACACCAGCGTAATTCTCAAGCCCAAGAAGCCCTCAATCAGTTGTTATATTGCGATTTGAAATTGTATTTAGAAGGCGACATTTTACCGAAAGTCGATCGCGCGAGTATGGCAAACTCCCTCGAAGTGCGAGTCCCCCTACTCAACCATACCTTAGTAGAATACGTCGCCAAACTGCCCCACAACATGAAATTGCACGGCTTGACAACAAAATATATCCTGCGTCGCGCCATGCGTCCTTACTTACCGAAAGAGATTATTCAAAGGGGTAAAAAAGGCTTTAATATGCCCGTCGCGAAGTGGTTTTCCGGCCCATTGCGTCCGTTATTAGAAGAAATGCTATCGGCAGAACGCTTGCAACGAGAGGGATTTTTTAACCCCAATTACGTGCAGCAATTATTGCAGGAACATCTGAGCGGTCGTAAAGACCATCGAAAGTTATTATGGACGTTGTTGGTGTTTGAATTGTGGTACGAACATTGGGGAAACTAAGATTAATTAAATCTACCCTATTGCCGGACTGTAGAGACGTTGCATACAACGTCTCTACAAGTTTTATTCAGAATCAAAAGTAGGGTGCGTTAGCAAAGCGTAACGCACCATTAACTCAACTAAAGTTGAGCGAAGTCGATTCTGTGTAACCTCATATTCAATTAATATAATAAGGTCAAATAGTTCATCTCTAAACACACAAAAGTATTGGCTGGCGAACGCTGCCCAATCTACCGAATGTCCTCATCGAGTTGCGTAGCGCTACAACACCGTTCTAAAAATGAAATTGAGCGCGAAGATTCCCGACAAACACAGCCGGATTGCTACTAAAATTATTGGCATTCCAAATTGTATATAAAGCCGGAACAATTGCCATATTTTGGCTGATGGGATAGAAGTAAGAAGCTTCCAATTCGTACTGCGTACCGCCATCGCCACCGCCGGATAGAAGGAACTCGCGACCTTCTAAATAATGGTGGGGAACGAGAAAAGAAATAACGCCCAATGCGCCCTGCTTGCCGAGATCGGGGAGACCCAATCCGATTTGAAAAGATTGCACGCGAATCTCGCCATCAGTCCGGATAGGATTGATGGGATTAATAGCTAAATTTCCGTAAGAATAGCGTCCGAATAGGGCGATTCCTTCGCTCATTAACCAATCGAAATTAAAGACGAAGGTATTCGCGCCGGAATTCCGAATTGTGCCACCGAAACCATCATCGGCGAATCCATAAGGGAGTGGTTCGCCAACAGCATCACCAATATAACCGTTGTAAGGTTTGAGGGAAGAACGGGCATAAATGAAGCGTAGATTGAGGTTGTCGGTGGGGGCGTAATCGAGTTCCGCTGAGAGGATATTGGAACTTTTAAAAAAGCCGTCAGTCGTGGCGCTTTGGAAAGGCGGCGAGGGTAAATATTCGTTTTTTTCGGCGAGATAGCCAATGGTGAAAGCGAGGGGGGGCGCGATTTGCCAAGTAATAACGGCTCCCGGACCGCGATCGATCGCGCTTAAAAGGGTGCTACCATTCGAGTTAAAGCTCGTCGTGCCGATGGGAAAAAAGTTGTAGGGGTTGTTGTCGAAGTATCGGTAGTAGTTTAAGCTGGGGCCGACCGCAACGCGCAAGTTATCGCCGACGGGAAAGGTATAGGCAATGTGTCGCAGGACGACTTGGTTGGGAGTTGCAGCATCGGTGCGATCGAGAAAGGGCGTTCCCCAGGAGTTGTAAAAACCGGCGGAAACGAGTTGATTCGCCGGAGAGTTGCCGTTACCGGCAGTGAGTTCGACAACCAGCGAGTCTTTGCCGGTAAAGGAAGTCGTGAGGGTAAAATCGCTGCTGTAGCTGAAGGTTTCTTGGGACTCAGAGAGTTGAACGCGGGTGGGGCGATTGTTGGCATCGCGTTCGGGGGGAAGATAGGGATTTTCCGGCGCGTTGAGGTTGCGTTCCGCCCAGATATTGCCCGTAGGGTAAGCTCCGGTAAAATTAAGCCAGACGTTACCTCGCAGTTTAGTTGTGGTGGAAAATTGATGGTCTTCGAGAACGGCGGTACTAGCTTCAAGGGTATCGACGCGATCGCGCAGTTGCGTCAATTCGGTTTCAAATTCGCTTTGCAGGTGTTTTAAGGTTTCGCGATCGTCGCGGGAAGCTAAGTTGCCGCCAAGGATAAGGGTTTGGACGCGATCGAGACAAGCATTGAGTGCGGCGGCAAATTCGTAGCGGGTGAGGGCGCGATCGCCGCGAAAGGTTCCGTCTGGGTAGCCTGTAAGACAATCGTAGCGCTGAATCAGGTCTTGTAGGGCAGCGTAAGCCCAATCCGTCGGCCGCACGTCGGAAAGGCGCGAAACGGACGGGATGTGACCCATTTGTGCATCGCTATCTGGGGTGAATTCTTCCAGGGATTGCGCGATCGCGCTTTCTCCTAATCCTCCCAAACTTCCCGCGATCGCGAAGGCTAGCGAAAGTTTCCAGACCCATTGCATTCTTTCACTCCTCAATAGTTGATAGCAAGTTAATAGCAAACCGTTTATAGTTGACGGTTACGGTTAAGATCGGATCGATCTGAATTTGCATAAAAATAAGGGTGCGTTAGCCGAGCGTAACACACCCTTATTTTGACCGGTACTATTAACTTGAGATGGTGCGTTACGGCGCGCTGAAAAATCCATTTTTTGTGGCGAAATCTAACTCGCACCTAACGCACCCGACTGCTGAGTTCGACTCTTCACCCCTTAAAAAGAGTCTTTTTTACCCCGCAAACGAGCGAAACTTTGCACCGGATCGCCGGTTCCCATTGCGGTTTGAATAGCGGGCGTATCCCAGCGCAGGAAAGGGTTAGTACGCTTTTCTACGCCGATGAAAGTCGGAATCGTGGCTTGACGCTGCGATCGCGCTTTTTCTACTTCGTCGTAGCGCGCTTGTAAATCTGTATTATCTGCATCCACCGTCAGCGCAAACTTCAAATTACTGAGCGTATACTCGTGGGCGCACCAAACCCGCGTATTTTCGGGAAGGTTGCGAAACTTGCTCAAAGAATCGACCATTTGCGCGGGCGTGCCTTCAAATAGTCGCCCGCAGCCGCCTGCAAACAGCGTATCGCCGCAGAACAGTTCGCCCGGTTCTCCGGAGTCTGTCGGCTGGAAGTAATAGGCGATGTGGGCGCGGGTATGTCCGGGAACAAAGAAAACTTCGCCAATACGGTTGACAAATTCAACGCGATCGCCTTCTTTTAAGAAAACTTGCTGTCCGGGGATACGCCCGCGATCGACTTCGCCCCCGTAAACGCAAGCATCCGGAAAATGGCGCAGCAGCGCTTGATTGCCGCCGACATGATCGGAATGGTGGTGCGTATTGAAGATCGCGATTAAGGTTGCCCCCAACGCTTCCAATTGTTGTAATACCGGCCGTGCATCGGCGGGATCCACAACTGCTGCAACATTTTGCGAGCGATCGTGCAACAGGAAAATATAATTATCAGACAGTGCTGGAAGCCGAATAATATCCATCTTTAATCTGGTCGTTGTCCGTGTTGAGGTTGCCTGCGGAGTCTATATTCAACAATTTTAGAAGCTATGGCTGTTAATTCACATAATTCGCAAAATCGACCCACCCCCAATATTCAGCAACGAGTCGAGGGCATTCTCGAAGAAGCGCGTATTAATCGTCGAGAGTATTTTCAACTGGTGACGCTTTTTTTATCCGATCTGAGCGTGACAGAAGAGGAACGTCGTCTGCTTAATATTGTCTTCGATCGCTTGCAAAACAGTCAAATTCAATGGGGAGACTGAAAACCATTTAAATCGACCTCGAAAGAGCGAAGCATCATTTTTTAACCGGGAGAGCAAACTACCATGTTTATTCAAAATTTCCAAAGACTTTACCCCAGCGGCTATTTAGATCGACTGATGAAGTTGCTCGACCAACGCTTGGAACCCGGAGCGGACAAGAATTGCATCGATCGGCGCATCTGGGATTTATTCGGCGAAGAATGGGCAATTATGTTCACCGATTTATCCGGATTTTCTCGCTTAGCAGCAGAATTTGGGATTATCCACTTTCTCCAAACCATCTACGAATCGCAACGATTGTTCAGTCGTTGTATTGACGACTACGATGGCGTTACCATTAAAATGGAAGGGGATAGTATGCTGGTTTTATTTCGCCAGCCCTTGAAGGCGGTGGAATGCGCGATCGATATGCAGCGGGCCGCTAAGGAATACAATCGAGATAAAATTGAGGTCGAGCAAATTTTATTATGCGTAGGTCTGGGTTATGGTAAAATTTTGTCGATTGGGGAACAGGACGTTTTTGGGGCGGAGGTCAACGCAGCTAGTAAGTTAGGTGAAGATACAGCGAAAGCGTGGGAGATTCTTGTTACCGAGTCGCTCGCTGAATATATTCGGGGAAGAGAAAATGTAGCGCTGCAAAAGATTGATTTTATTCCGCCAGGAGCAAAAGCCGCTTATCAATTAATTTATGAGCGATAAGTAGGGGGGCATAAAAAAGTTAACAAGACCTGTAGGGGCGGGTTTAGCTGAAACTGTTGTTATGAGAGCGATCTAGAAATCAAAACCCGCCCTCTCCGCATTCTATTTAATGACAAACGCCTACTGGGTAGTTATTGATGTGAGGGGGTATGACCCACGGGTGTCAGCCGCCGCACCCCCAACGAGCGAACTGAGGATTTTGTCCCTAACGCGCGTAATAAAAGGTAATTCAGCTAGTCCGATGAGTTCGGAGTTGTCAAGGCTTCATGTTCCATTTTTTACCTTCGGTCAAAGACAGACAAGACGGCTAAAAACTCTTAAAATAGCAGTGAGGTGCGGACGGGGATAGACTATAACAATCGCTTTCCGAGCAAGCCTAGCCTCCACACTCTTCAACAAGACTGATGAAAGTGAATGAAATTTGAACGCGAGTATAAAGAATGCCTCGATAAATTAGTTTGGGCGACTCAGCAGCTACAAGTTGAAGTAGAAACCACAAGGCTCGATGAGGTGGCTAAGTTAATCGTCCAGCCGATGACTGGGCCTTGGCGCTATTTTCATACACCCCAACATATCTTTGAAGTGGGGGGATCGCAAGACGCGATCGAAGTTTTAGCATCGCTTTTCCACGATTTGGTATACGTCCAAGTTGATTGGAGCATTAATTTTGGGATTAGCTACTATATCGCACCTTATATCAAAGAAGAAAATAATCGCCTTCAAATTCGTGCGGCGGAAGACTTACCGTTCGATATCCTCTTCGATATGACGGCTTCAATTTTCGGTTTTGCGCCCGAGACTATTCTCAACCCCTTCGCCGGACAAAATGAGTTTCTCAGCGCCCTCGTCGCTGTTAAAGCTTTAGAAACCATCCTCACGCCCGAACATTTATTCAAAATTACCGCTTGTATAGAAGCGACTATTCCTTTTCGTGGGCCAACGGAAGAGGGGAAAAGCGTCAGCGATTGCCTCTACGAACGTCTCGAACAAACCAATCGACGCTTTCAGCTACAAATTCCCGCGTCAGAACTCGAGGAAACGGTAAAACGAGCGGTTCGGGTTGCTAACCGAGATACGATTAGTTTTACTTACCCAACGCCGGACTTCCTTTCCAATACTTGGAATTTATTGCCCGAGACTAATCATAATTTGGTTGATAGTTCGAGTTCTTACCGCGTGCGCGAGTATCGGCTAGCGGTTCAAAAAATGGAAGGCTTTATGCGTTCTCTGAAACCGGAGCTAATTTTCCGTCAATATAAAGGAGAACCGGAGGAAGAAATTTATCAGATTACGATCGAGAAAGCGAGTCGAAATCTGGAGATTGCTAAGTTATATTTAGGAACTAAATTATTTGCGATCGCGGTTATCGAAGCCCTGTCTTTACGCATTGGAATCGACATTCCGCTCTCAACGCTGATGGGAGAACTCCCCTACCAAAATTCCCTAGCTTCGCATTGGGAAAACTTTATTCCCGATATTCCCTACGCTTTTCCACCGCAAACAGAGATCGAAGAAGAAGTGATGAAATTGTTAGAAGTGGGGCGAACCGAGGATTTGAGTTACGACCTTAAAAACTCACCGCTAGCAACCTTCATGGTTAAAGCAATGGGATTCGATCGCATTTTACACCAACTTCCCCTCGCTAAAGATTTTTTTGCCGGACAATTAGATAGCGAAGCCTTTATTAAAGCCTGCGATCCGACCGTTCTTGAAGTGGTCGTCAATGGAATTGTTAAACTTCTCGAGAGTCGCAAGCAAGCCATTTGCAGTTCGGTCGAATCTTAAATGACGCTAAACGTAGAGTAACCGATTGCAGCAATATTTTAAAGCGTGCGCTATGGCGTTCAATCCAAAGCCGAGCGAATTAAAATGACGGTACAGTTAACCCCCGTCGCGATTCCTTCGGGAATATTACCCCATACCGCTTGCTTTAATAACCCTTCGCGACTTGCACCCAACATCACCACATCGAATCCTTCCGTTGCGCTGAGATCGATCGTCGCTTCAACGACAGACGGCGCGCAGAGGGAAATCGGCGTAGTCTCTATCGCCGCGCGAGTTCGGAGAAAGGCAGCAGCGCGATCGATATCCGAAACATCGGGCGGAGGCATTTCGGGGGAATACACGCGACAGAGCCAAATTTGGGGCGAGATCGTTAAATGTTTGAAGGCGGGTAATAATTGAATGGCGCGCTCGGTATTCGGCCCTCCTGCCATCGGTATAAGCCAGCGCGTTGAGGCAAAATTGTTATTGGGATAAGCCGTGGGCGATTGCCCGATTTTCACCAACACCACTTCGCAACGAGTTTTACGAATTAAACGGTCTGCCGTATCGCCAAAAATACGCCCCGGCGTTGAAGTTTTTCCCTTCCATCCCATCAATAAAAGATTAATATTTCGCTCTTGAACGGTTTCGATAATAGCTTGGGAAACGGATTGAGCGGCGCGAATTTGACTGTGAAAGGGAACTTGCCAAAAGCGGGCTAAAGCTTCGGCGCGATCGAGTAGTTTGCGGCTACTTTCGCACTCGACTGGCGTGCGTTCCGGGGCGCTATGTTTGGGGACGAGGATAACGCAGAGACACTCGAGTTCCCAGTCTTGTTCGTGGGCGATCGCAGCAGCCAACCGGATTAAACTAGAAGCGGTATCGGGATTCGCCAAGGGCAACAAGATTCGCCCTCGCCCCACCGTCGGATCGCGGGTTTGGTAAACGACATAAGAGGGAACTCGGCGCGCAGGATTCGCTACGGGCGTGAGGCGATGCGCTTCAGCGCGGATGACATCGGTACGGGTAATGATTCCCAGGAGTTTATACCCTTCGGTAACGGGGAGATGGGTGAGGTGGTAGTGTTCCATCAAGTAAAGAACATCGCTCAAAGGCGCATTGGTTTTAATCGCGATCGGGTTGAGAGTCATAATTTCTGCGATCGGGGTATTTCCTGGCAAACCCCGCCGCTTCGCCTCATTCGCCTGCGCCACCATGAGCGTACCCTTCAAACGTCCGTCAGCAATCGCAGGAAAACCTTCGTGTTTGCTGTCGGAGAAAACTTTAAATGCTTCATCTAAAGTTGCATCAAACGCGATCGTTTCCACCTGTCGCTGCATGACATCTCCCGCCTTCAAACCCGAAAGAATATCATAGGGCTGCGTTTCCTCGCTTAAATAAATGCCGCTCGACTCTAACAACTGTTGGTAGAGCGAACCGCGCGTCAGCGTCGAAGCAATAAAATAGGCCAGCACCGACGCAATCATCGACGGCAGAATTAAATTAAAAGCCGCCGTAATTTCAAAAACAATGACAATCGCCGTCACCGGAACCCGTGCCACCGACGAGAAAAAAGCCGCCATCCCCACCAACGCAAACGTTGAAGGCGATGCTGTGCTTTCCATAAATGCCGCCCCAGTTCCCACCAAATACCCCAACGCCGAACCTAACACCAACGCAGGCGAAAATAATCCTCCCGGCGCGCCAGAACCGTAAGCTAAGACAATTAAGCCAAAATACACCGGCAGTGCTAAGGCCGTGTTTAGCCAGCCAATTTCCCCGGATAGGAAAAACTCTCTTAACTCAGCATTATTGCGCAGCATCGGTGAAGTCATCGCCACCACCGCGCCGGAAATCAAACCGGCAAATCCTACGCGCCATGCCATCGGCCAATTAAGACGGCGATAAAATTGCAAGCCACCCAAGATGCACCGTTGAAACAACGTTCCCAGCAATCCAGCCAGCACGCCTAAGATCAGGTAAAACGGGATTTCATCGGGATTGAATTCGTTTTTTGCCGAAGCCATGAGGATTTCTGGGGGAATATTGAAATCTGCGGCTCCCACTAAGCGCGACACTACTGCCCCGGTAAAAGAGGCGATAATCGTCGTTTCTAGCGTTAAGCTCGAGATATCCCGCGATAGTTCTTCAATAACGAATAAGACTCCGGCAATAGGGGTGTTAAAGCCTGCCGCAAGTCCTGCGGCTGCCCCCGCAGCAATCATTTGGCGGCGGTGTTGGGGCGAAGTGGGAACCCACTGGCTGAGTTGCGCGGCTAAGGCCGCACCAATATGCACGGTTGGGCCGCGACGACCGAGGGCGAGTCCGGCGGCTAAGACTAAAATTGTGCCGACAAGCTTGACAAAAGCAACCCTTAATGATAGAGAAATGGGAAATTGAGCGAGAACGGCTTTAACTTGAGGGATACCGCTCCCGGCGGCGGCGGGGGAGAATTGCTCGATGAACCAACCGGCGACTAAACCCAAGCTTAGACCGAAGAGGGGAAGCGCGATCGGCCCGTACTGGCTGGCTAAGTGGAGGCGCGTCGTACCGAGCAAGCCAATGCCTTGGCGGAGCAGAAGGGCGGCGAGGGCAGACACGCAACCGATTAAACAAGCTTGAGCGAGGGCATAGTAAATTTCAGTGGAGCGCTTGCTAAAATGTCGGTTATGAAGCCAGGTTAACAGGCGTTTTAAGGGGGTCATCAGGTGTTCCCTGTCGAGTAGTCGGCGATCGCAGGTCTGCCTTATTCAGGATACGCTGCCGCGCGCTCGAAACGAAAGCCACTTAAAAATTAGCGCCGCCCTCACTTCAGCAGCGATCGCCCAAATGCTCGAATCCGTAAGGCTAACTTAATCCCAGCACATTTTTTAGCAATAATTGGTCTTCTGGTTTGGGGGAGAAACGCCCGTTCTCGAGATCGCGAATCCAACTTTGACTTTTGCCGGTGAGTTGAGCCAGAACGCGCTGGCTCATTCCTTTGCGCTTGCGGGCGGCGAGAATCTGCTCGCTGGAGAGTTCGGAGCGTTCCTTTAACTTTTTGCGCTTGTGGTTGCGCCGCTGCTTTTTTTGAGTCAGTTTGTTGAGTTGGCGTTCCCAATCTGGGGGAAGCTTGAAGCCTAAAATGCGCGCTTTCATCAGCAGATTCCATTTACCTTTCTGCCCGGAATCTGTCAAACGGCGATCGCTACTTCCGTCCTCAATCCAGAAATCGAGGGCTGCTTCCGCATCGTCGGGCAAATCGGCGAGTTTTGCCCACAGGGGTTGAATATCGAGAGGATAAGTAACGGGATCGAATAGGGGTTGGAACCCGTAGCGATCGATAACTTCTAAGTCGCTTTCAAAGGCCCGCAGCAAGCGCTTGCGTTCTTTGCGATCGCGCGTAGCCAGACTGAACTTTTCCGCTCCGTAAGCTAGCTGCATCAAAGTCGGTACGGTAATGCGCTGTTCTTGACCCATTTTCAGCTTAAATAGCAGCCACAACATCATCCGAGCGGCTCCTTCGTGTTGCTGCCAAATACTCATAACTGCTTGCAGGAGAAATTGCGGCAGCGTTCCGTACTGATAAAAAGCAATATGTTGTTTGTAACCCGGTTGATTTAAAAAGTATTTTGCCCATAGACCAGCGCGCAGCCGAAATGTTAAACCAATTAAATACTTGCAACCGAGATCGTCTTCTTGAAAATGATGTTGAATCTCCAACAAATGCCATAAACTATCGTTTTCGACCTGAAATCCTTTGACTTTTCCTTGTTGCGGCCAATCGACCGCAATTTCGACTTGACAAGGTTGTTGGGCAAGGGTTTTGATTAAACTCAGCTTAGTTGCTTTGCTCAGATCTTTACGTTTATCTAAACCTAAATATTTTTCGATTTGCTGGTCGTTAATGACAAATTCTTGTTCCCAGGGGCGCTCTAAGGTCGTAGCATAAGCCGCATAAATTAAGTGCAGGCTAGCCGAACGAATATCAATATTGGCTAGCGCTGCCCGCGTTGCTTCAGAATTCTCAGCAGGAGACCGATTCGCCTCACTCCTGCCGCTGAGTTGCAGGATAATCCCACCTCGTCCCTGTTTGACCGGACGCTCCAGGTAAAGCCGACCCGTTTCATCGGTTTTCCAAGGTAAAATACTCGCACTCGATAACATATTGCAAGCTTCCCAAACTGCCATTGAGGAGGCGAACGGATGGTTTTTACTCGTTGCAAACAGTTCTGGGCTAGTCGCCGCTCGCGGTGTGATTTTATATCTTCCTTTTTTAGCTTGGGCGGGTAAGAGACTCGAGAGCGGGCAACTAACAATACACTGCGGCTCGTCATAATATCCCTCACAGTTATTGCACCGTCCGAGTTCGATCCAATATTGACCGCTTTCCTCAATCTGAATTGCTCCTGTTGGGCATTGAGGCTGACAGGTTCCACATCCAGAGCAACTCTCGGAAATTGTATAAGCCATAACACTTTTGTTAAACGGATCGCTCAAATCAAACGTTCGCTTGTGCTTCAACTCCTGTTTGAGTCTAAATCCTAGCATTCCCCTTTAAGGAGGATGGAGAACCTTGCAGCAGAGCTAAATTGAGCTATATGAGTGTTTAACTTCTCATGATTTATTTTTTACAGTTGTTCGGCAATAGCATTTTAATATTTTCTTAATAGTGTTATATACTAAATTAGTAATATGTATTTTTCACATAAATTTATGCAGAAACAAAATAAAAAAACGAAGATAAAAGCCAGCAAAAATATTAAATCCTAGAGCCGAAACGCTTACTCCGTGTTTTGTTTGGGTGAAGGGGGGCGGTCTGGTTGCCAATCGCGAATGAGTTGTCGGATGACATCATTCATGGAAACTTCAATCCGATCGCAGTACCCTTTCACCTTCTCGTATTCCTCTTTTGTCATCCGCAAGCTAAATCGTTTCATGGCATCAAATAGACATTAAAATAGCGTCTTGGCAGGTATTAGTTATTAGTTATTCGCGAGTAGCGAGCGACCTTCAGAGATTCGGAGACTATCGCCTCAATAGGAGTCGTCGTAGAGAGAAAGCTCGTCAACGCGGATATCTAAAGGCGTTCCTTCTGTGGGAGGGGGACAGATGCGAATGCGAGCGATCGCGGTAGCCTCGAGTAAACGGCCAATTCCGCCGAGATGCTGGAGAACCTGCCAACCGATCGCAAGACTCGGACAGTAAATAATCAAAGTGGATGGATAGGGCTGGGCGGCGGTTAACCACCGGCACTGCGATAAAACCGCTTGAAGCGTGCCGTCTCGCTGACAAGCCTCTTCAAAAAATTGACTGAGGCGGCGATCGAGTTCTCGGCTTAACAGCCTGTCCGAGCGCGTTGCCTCAGTCGGGGGCAAATCTTCCGGGGGAAGGGATGAAGGGTTCATCGGGGTTCTAAACTGGAAGTTAAGTCGGGCAGTTTGGGCGTTGTTTGGTTAGAACGCGGACAGGTTTCCCAATCGCCTGCTGGAGGGCGAACGGGACTCAAACCGAGCCAGCGATCGATCGCAACCGGATCGAAACCGACTCGATACTGTTCTCCAACCTGAATCAGAGGACGACGAATTAATAACGGCTCTGCCCTCATTAATGCTAGAGCAGTTTCCTCGTCCAATTGTGCCGGAGCGATCGCGCCAGACTTAATCGCAAAAGCCGTCGGATTAAACCATTCCCTCACGGGTAACGAGCCGAAAAACGGACGTAACTCCTCCGGATGCCAATCGCGATCGAGCAGGCTAAAAGCAATAACTTCATGTCCGGCTGCTACTAGCAAAGCTTTTTGCTTAGTATTATTAATGCAGCCCGGTTTTTCGTAAAAAATAACAGAAACCATCGTTAAATGAGAGATTGTCGATTGGGAAATCATTTCAAGGTGCGGCTTGGCAAATGCGCTCCATCGCAAGCATCAAACGGTGAGCCATAACGCGCAGCAAAGCGACTTCCTCATGGCCCCACATCGGTTGGTGCTGCCCGCGTCCGCAGACAAAAACGCCTCTTTCTCCCGATCGCGTCTTCAGCGCCACAGACAGCAGCCCATCGCGCCCGCTATCTGTTGCGCGTGACCACTGACTTACAAAAATTTGACCAAACCGCTCGCCACTGACGGTTTTCGGGGTAATGCAGCCCGAGCAAATACGCTCAAACGAGCAGCTTTGACAACCGGGATCGAAGACAGACAGACGGCGATCGGGATGATGCCATAAAAACTGGCAAGATTCGACGGGCAACCGGCGGCGAATTTCCTCGATCGCCCCTTGAAGAATTCCGTTCGATTGAGGCGACTGTCGCCGAGTCGGAAAACTGGGGGCAGCTTGGGGATGAAGGCGTTGTTTCCCAGACAGAATTGATTGAAATTTGTGCAGATTTCCAGAGTACATGGTAGTCGAGCCTTGATAAGGGGACAAATGAGAATAAATGCGATCGCCTCTAGAGTTTTCGGGCTTGCAAAGTTTGAGGCAGTTGGTACGGTTCGCTTAAATCTGCCGGAGCAAAAGCAAGTTCCCAACCGTTAGCAAGGGTTAAAACTAAACCGTCGTCGGTTAATTCCCGATTGACAACTTCTTCTTCTAAATCTTTTTTAGGAATATAGGCAGAGAGGTGTCCGGCGTGATTGTGACGTAGCATGACTTTCATAGTTCGTAGTTCGTAATTAGGAGTTTGTAATTCAGGGTTTCAGTCCCCTGCTGAATGATTGCCAATTGTTGCTTTGTTGAGGGATTAGTATTACCCCACTTACAGAGCCGATCGCGATTTACGATTCACTGACAACTGAATCAATTCTTGAGGGGTTAAACCGCGTTTGACTTCCACCGATAATTGTCGCGCGCCATCTAAAACGACTTGCGCCTCTTCCGGCGTTAGAAGAATGCCGTACTCCCCGAGCAAATTCGAGACGCTGTGCCGTCCGGAATGCTTGCCGATCGCGAGGCGACGCTTCCAGCCCACTTCTTCCGGGCTGAAGGGTTCGTAGGTGTGCGGGTTTTGCAGCACGCCGCGAACGTGGATTCCAGCTTCGTGAGCGAAGGCATTTTCGCCGACAATCGCCTTCCAAGGTGGAACGCCGCAACCGGAAGCACGGGCGACGTATTCCGAGATTTGGCGCAAGCGGGAAGTATCGATGCCTAAATCGAGGTTGTAGAGGCGCTTGAGGGCCATAACGACTTCCTCGAGGGCTGCATTCCCCGCGCGTTCTCCCAAACCGTTCACCGTCGTATTCACCGACGTTGCCCCCGCTTGCAGGGCAGCGAGAGTATTCGCCGTCGCTAGCCCAAAGTCATTATGGGCGTGCATTTCGATGGGGATAGAAAGGGCGTTAACCAAAGCGCTGACTTTCCGCGTTGTCGTCGCCGGATCGAGGATGCCGACAGTATCGCAGAAGCGGAAGCGGGATGCGCCCCAATTTTCGGCGCTGAGGGCGACTTCAAGGAGAAAGTTTTCATCGGCTCTCGAGGCATCTTCGCCGCCGACAGCAACAAAGAGATCGCGATCGCGGGCAAAATGGATAGCATCGCGCAGGCGATCGAAAACGAGACGACAGTTGCCTTGAAATTTAGCAGCGATTTGAATTTCGGAGACAGGGATTGAAACGTGAACTCGTTTTAATCCGCAGGCGATGGACGCTTCGAGATCGGAACGCAGGGCGCGGTTCCAACCGATGAGTCGGGCGGGCAATCCAAGGGCGGTAATGGCAGAGATAGCTTTTGTTTCCTCGGTTCCCATCGCGGGGATGCCAACTTCGAGTTCGTTTGCGCCGATGGATGCGAGTAAAGTTGCGATCGCAACCTTTTCCTGACAGTTAAAGGCAACCCCAGCGGCTTGTTCTCCATCTCTTAAGGTCGTATCGTTAATATTGATGTCGATCTTATTCATGACAATCCTTGAAAAGTAGATCGGGTATGGGGTTTTGAGTCCATCCGGCAAAGTTCCAACTCATCCGCAAATTGGGAAGGCTGGGCGACAAACTGTACCTCCGATTGTGCGTCTGATTGCGTTTGATGTTGCTTGAGGGTTCGTATCCGTCGTTCCAATTGCTCGATCCGTGCCAGCAAAGGCTGAAGATTGCCTTCTGCATCGCAACGTCGGCCATTTTTATCGGCAACAATGCGTCCGGGAATGCCCGCTACAGTGCAATCGCTAGGAACATCTCGCAAAACGATCGCTCCGGCAGTAATATAGGCGCGATCGCCAAGGCGAATATTGCCTAATACCTTCGCTCCCGTCCCCACAACAACGCCGTTTCCGAGCGTGGGATGGCGCTTACCGCTTTCTTTTCCCGTTCCGCCCAAGGTGACTTCCGACTCAATCCAGCAATTGTCGCCAATGATGGTGGTTTCGCCGATAACAACTCCCATTCCGCTTTCGATAACCAAGCCGCTGCCGATGGTTGCGCCGGGATGAATTTCAATGCCGGTGAAACATCGCCCCAGGTGGGAGAGTAAGCGAGGAAAAAAAGTAACCCCGCGCTGATGGAGCCAATGCGCGAGGCGATGCAGGGTGAGAGCGTGCAGCCCCGGATGGCAGAAGAAGATTTCTAGGCGCTGGCTGGCGGTGGGAACGCTCTGATAAAGAGTGGCAAAATCCTGCTGGAGCAGGGATAAGAGGGAAGAGCGAGCGTTAACCTTTGAGGGATGGCTCAATACCCGCGTTGGTGTGGGGAAATAGAGAAATAGCTCGAACATGGATAGGGCGCGACTCGGAGCGGTTGCGAATAATTGCTTATATCAGTTGCTTCTTTGCTGAGGCTATTGAGCGATCGCGGTTAGGTTGATTAATAATGATTAAGAATCTACTCAAAATCCGAACATTGCGCGCTTTATACGGTTGAATATCCTGTCGAAATTTTTTGGGGAGCGGGGGACGAGTATTTTTGATGGGGGGGACGAGCATTTCTGGCAGGAGGTGTAAGTATTCGCGTACTCGCCCTCGATCGCAGACTCAAAGCGGAATTGAGGGGTATTAAAGCCCGTGCAGAACCCGATAAAATTTGTACTCGCTGCCCCGCGAGAGTGCTTTTAGCTCTAACCCAGACTCAGCAAGCATTTCTGTCCCTCCAGATTTCGTTTTTGGGGCTGTCCGATGCGATCGAGCTTCCCTTTTCTCGCAAAATGTTAAATTAGATACCGAAATGAATTTCGCGAAGCACTGGAGGATGCCAGAGCGTGCAACTCCAGGCTTCATTTCTCAAACAGTCAAACTTTTCCAGTCCCCAGAACGTTACAGACCAAATTCCCCCCCTCCCCCCGTCCCCCCGTCCCCCGGTGCGCTGAGCGAAGTCGAAGCGCCGTCCCCCCCTCTCTCCTCACTCTTGAGTGCAAATCACTCAACCTAAAAATTGCTCCCAAAATCGCTTCAAACCAACGCATCGATCGCGAGGAACGCGAGTACACCCCCTCCCGCACCCCTCCGTAAAAATACCAGACCCTCATCCCAAAAATACTCGCTCCCCCATCCCTAAAAAATTTTTTGAGGCTGACGGGAACGGGGTTTCAGCGTTGAGTACAAGCTTAATCATTCCAATAAATCTAACCGCACTCTAACTCGGGAGAGCCTCAATGAGCTAGTGCTATAACATTCCCATCGCATCGGACTTTGAATTTTTAATTTAAATTTCAAATTCCAGCCGCTCTCTTAATTCTGCTCGCGAAATTCATTCCATGTCACCTCCAACCAGTTCTCTCGCCGTTGCTTCCTCAACTGCGCCTACCCAGCCCAAAGCGACTGGAAACTGCGGTTGCAGTTCCTCCTCTTCCGCCCCTGTTACTGAAGAAAGCGTTCTCGCCCGCATTGCCAAACACCCTTGTTACAGCGAAGAGGCGCATCACCACTACGCACGGATGCACGTTGCTGTTGCCCCTGCCTGCAACATTCAATGCAACTATTGCAATCGCAAGTATGACTGTGCCAACGAAAGTCGTCCGGGAGTCGTCAGCGAACTGCTGACCCCAGAAGAAGCAGCGCACAAGGTCTTAGTTATTGCTGGAAAAATCCCGCAAATGACCGTCCTCGGTATTGCCGGCCCTGGCGATCCCCTCGCCAACCCCGAAAAAACCTTCCGCACCTTTGAACTCATTGCCCAGCAAGCTCCCGATATTAAGCTTTGCCTTTCGACTAACGGACTGATGCTTCCCGATTACGTGGATCGCATCAAGCAACTCAACATCGACCACGTAACGATTACCATCAATATGGTCGATCCCGAAATCGGTGCGAAAATTTACCCTTGGGTTCACTATCGCCGCCGTCGCTACCGGGGTATCGAAGGCGCGCGCATCCTCCACGAACGTCAGATGGAAGGTTTGCAAGCTCTTACCGAGGCGGATATTCTCTGCAAAGTTAACTCGGTGATGATTCCGGGGATTAACGACCATCATCTCGAGGAAGTCAATCGCGTTATCCGGTCTAAAGGGGCTTTCATTCACAATATTATGCCCCTGATTTCCGCCCCGGAACACGGCACGCACTTCGGACTGACCGGACAGCGCGGCCCAACCCCTAAAGAACTCAAAGCGCTGCAAGATAACTGTTCTGGCAACATGAAAATGATGCGCCACTGCCGTCAATGTCGCGCTGATGCTGTCGGTTTGTTAGGCGAAGACCGTTCCCAAGAGTTTACTAAGGATAAGTTCTTAGAAATGGCTCCGGAATACGACCTCGAGCAGCGCCAAGAAGTTCATGCCGGAATTGAAAAGTTTAAAGCAGAACTGAAAGCGGCTAAGGAAAAAACGGCTACCCAAAAGCAAAAACGAGGTCCTAAAATCCTCGTTGCGGTGGCGACAAAAGGTAGCGGTATCGTCAACCAGCATTTCGGTCACGCCAAAGAGTTTCAAATTTTTGAAGTGGACGGCGTAGAGGCTAAATTTGTCGGACATCGTAAGGTAGACCATTACTGCCAAAGCGGGTACGGCGAAGAAGCGACGCTCGACAATATTATTCAAGCGATCGCCGATTGTCAGGGCGTTCTCGCCTCCAAAATCGGGTCTTGTCCTCAACAGCAGTTACGCGATGCGGGAATCGAACCCATTGAGACCTACGACACTATCGATAAAGCTGCATTGAGTTTCTACGAACAATATTTGCAAAACAACCCTCGTTAGGTTAGTGGAGTCGAGCTATGACTTACACCATTACTTCTGACTGTACTGGCTGCCAGCGCTGTTTGCCGGTATGCCCCACGGGAGCGATTACTAGCACAAACGGAAAAATGGCGATCGCGCCCCATCTGTGTAACGGTTGTGTCGGTCATTACAGCGTCCCCCAATGCGCTGCCGTTTGTCCCACCAACTATGGTTGCATTGAAGTTTCGAGTTCGAGCCTGTATTGGCACGCTTGGTTTGAGACTTACGATCGCACCATCTCCCAGCTAAAAGGCACTCCCCGCGCCCATCTCGGTTACTGGCAATCTTGGTACGAAACTCACCGCCGCTTGCGATCGCAACTCGAACAGAGCCAAAACAGCTATTGGCATCAGTGGTTTACAGCTTACTCGCAAACGTTGCGATCGATACGATCTCCTGCCAGTGCATAACGCTTACGTGGGAGACGGAAATCAAAACTCCCCCCCCGTCTCTCCCTCTATCCCTTCGACGATCGAGATTGTACGGACGTTTCATACAACGTCCCTACCGATCGCTGCTTGCTATTCGCTGCTCCCTCTTCACTATTCCCTATTCACTAATAACTATGAACGACTGCATTTATCTGGACAACAACGCCACAACCCAAGTTGATGAGGAAGTCGCAGCGGCAATGATGCCCTATCTCACCCGCTATTACGGCAATCCTTCCAGTATGCACACCTTCGGCGGTCAAGTGAAGGGTGCGGTGCAACAAGCTAGAGAACAAATCGCCGCTCTTTTGGGTGCGGAAACTTCAGAAATTGTGTTTACCAGTTGCGGTACGGAAAGCGATAATGCAGCAATTTGGGCGGCGTTGAAAGCGCAACCGAATAAGCGGCATATCGTCACGACGCAAGTCGAACATCCCGCCGTCTTGAATGTTTGCAAGCTGCTGGAAAAGCAAGGTTATAAAGTCACTTATCTATCTGTTAACGGTCAGGGACAACTCGATTTGGACGAACTCGAAGCCGCGATGACGGGCGATACGGCGCTGGTTTCAGTTATGTATGCCAACAACGAAACGGGCGTAGTCTTCCCCATCGATCGCATCGGCGAGATTGCCAAGGCTTACGGTGCTACCTTCCACGTGGACGCGGTACAGGTTGCGGGGAAAATTCCCTTGAACCTGAAGAATAGCACTATCGATCTGCTCGCGATCTCCGGTCACAAACTTCACGCCCCCAAAGGGATTGGCGCGCTGTACGTGCGGCGCGGGACTCGCTTTCGTCCTTTCCTCGTCGGCGGACACCAAGAACGCGGTCGTCGCGGCGGTACGGAGAATGTCCCGGGTATTGTGGCGCTGGGTAAGGCGGCGGAGTTGGCGCAGCAGCATTTGGGCGATGTCGATCGCGAACGACAATTGCGCGATCGCCTCGAACGTACTATCCTCACGACCATTCCCAATACTGTCCTTAACGGACATCCCAGCGATCGCCTGCCGAATACCACCAATATCGGTTTTAAGTATATCGAAGGCGAAGCCATCCTGCTGTCCTTGAACCAATACGGAATCTGCGCTTCTTCTGGTTCTGCTTGCACTTCCGGTTCGCTGGAACCCTCGCACGTCCTGCGCGCCCTGGGATTGCCTTACAGCGTCCTGCACGGTTCGATTCGCTTTTCCCTCTCGCGTTACACCACCGATACCGAGATCGATCGCGTCCTCGAGGTTCTTCCTGGAATTATCGATCGCCTGCGCGCCCTTTCGCCCTTCGACAGCGACGAAGCAGGCTGGTTGCAAGACCAAGAAAAGGTTTTAGTCGCCAGCGTTTAGGAGATGGGATAAGGGGAATATAACGATTCATCATTCACCCTTCCCTATCCCCTATTTTCTAACTATTCACTATTCACTATTCACTAAAAAAAATTATGTGGGACTATACAGAAAAAGTAATGGAACACTTCCATCATCCCCGCAACCAGGGAGCGATCGCGGAGTGCGAAACCGGAGAAAAAATTGTGACGGGCGAAGTCGGCAGTATTGCTTGCGGCGATGCGTTGCGCCTCCACCTCAAAATTGACGAAGCCACGCAAACGATTAAAGATGCTCGCTTTCAAACTTTTGGTTGCGCCAGCGCGATCGCCTCTTCTTCTGCCTTAACCGAACTATTGAAAGGCAAAAATCTTGAAGATGCTGCCCGATTAACCAATCGAGAAATTGCTGATTTTTTAGGCGGATTGCCGGAAGAAAAAATGCACTGTTCTGTCATGGGACAAGAAGCATTAGAAGCCGCAATTCATACTTATAAAGGGATTCCTTTATACAACCACGATGAAGACGAAGGAAATTTAATTTGTTCTTGTTTTGGTATAACAGATACCAAAATAAAACGGATTATCGTGGATAATAATCTTACAGAAGCCGAACAAGTTACCAACTACGTGAAAGCGGGCGGAGGCTGTGGAACCTGCCTGACAAGTATTGACGATATTCTCGCAGAAGTTGCCTTAGAAAAACAACAAGATATTGAACTTGCAACTGAATTGAGAGCGATAAAATCGCCAGCCTACACGGTTATTCCTCAACTCACTAACCTGCAAAAGATTTCTAGAATTCAGCAAGTTTTAGAACAAGAAGTTCGACCGATTTTAATGGAAGACGGCGGCGATGTCGAACTGTTCGATGTTGAAGGCGATACCGTAAAAGTCCTACTTAAAGGAGCCTGCGTCGGCTGTTCTTCTTCCAGCGCCACCTTAGAGATTGCGATCCAAGCAACCCTACGCGATCGCGTCCTTCCTTCCCTGGTTGTCGAAGCAGTATAGCCCAGCGTAGAAGCGGGTTTACCCAAAACCTTCGCTCCCGAAAGAAGATTAATGCTTTAAAACCCGCTCCTACAAACTATTCCCCATTCACCCTTCACTCATGACGGCCTCAGATTGCCGAGAGCGATCGCCACCCACTGCATTGCTCTCCCCTTCTAAACCCTTCTGAAGGAGTCAGCGAACGGCGCGATCGCGAACAATCTTTTCTCCCCTAATCTCACTCCCAGACTGTTGCATCGCTTGCTAATTCTTAACCCCGATTGTTCTGTCAAACGCGCCGCTCCTCAACTCCCCTTTTTTTCAAACCCAAACCCACTCAACTCACACAAAAAGTAGAGATTCATTATGCGTCAAATAGCATTTTACGGAAAAGGCGGTATCGGTAAATCCACAACCTCCCAAAACACGATCGCCGCACTAGCAGCAATGGGTCAACGGATCATGATCGTAGGATGCGACCCCAAAGCAGACTCCACCCGCTTGATGCTACACACCAAAGCCCAAACCACCATTCTCAGCTTAGCCGCAGAACGGGGTGCAGTAGAAGACCTCGAACTCGAAGAAGTGCTGCTCGAAGGCTATCTCGGTGTCAAATGCGTTGAATCCGGCGGTCCGGAACCCGGAGTCGGCTGCGCGGGACGCGGCATCATCACCGCCATCAACTTCCTCGAAGAAGAAGGCGCTTACGAAGACCTAGACCTCGTTTCTTACGACGTATTGGGTGACGTTGTTTGCGGCGGTTTCGCCATGCCCATCCGGGAAGGCAAAGCCCAAGAAATCTACATCGTCACCTCCGGCGAAATGATGGCAATGTATGCCGCCAACAACATCGCGCGAGGCATTCTTAAATACGCTCACTCCGGCGGCGTGCGCTTGGGTGGCTTAATCTGCAACAGCCGCAAGGTAGACAAAGAAGTCGAACTCATCGAAGAACTAGCTCGCCGCCTCGGTACCCAGATGATTCACTTCGTCCCCCGCGACAACCAAGTGCAACAAGCCGAACTGCGTCGTATGACCGTTCTGGAATACAGCCCCGACCACCCGCAAGCAGACGAATATCGTCAACTCGCCGCCAAGATCAAAGACAACAAGAACCTCGTAATCCCGACTCCCATCACGATGGACGAACTCGAAGAACTGTTGGTTGACTTCGGCATCCTCGGCGGCGAAGAAGAGTATCAAAAGATCATCGCACAAGACCAAAAAGTCCCGGCTACCGTGTAGTTTCCGGCGGGGGAGGATGCAAAAGCCAACCCAGTGCAGGCATCTTGTCTGCGGAGCGAGACGCTCGTCCTCACGAGACATCGGCTGATTCCAGACCGAATCCATCCTTGCATTACGAGCGAAATGCTCGCACTGGTAACGCAATTCCCTCCCTGCTTTCTGCCCGCTTCGCTGTTCCCTGCTCGCTAAAAAGGAGAATCCGATGACTACTGTAGAAGACAAAAAAGAACTGATTAAGGAGGTACTGGATGCCTATCCAGAGAAGGCAGCCAAACGGCGCGGAAAACACCTCAATGTCTACGAAGAAGGCAAATCCGATTGCGGCGTAAAATCCAACATCAAATCCGTTCCCGGCGTAATGACGACTCGCGGTTGCGCCTATGCCGGAGCGAAAGGGGTGGTTTGGGGGCCGGTGAAAGATATGATTCACCTCAGTCACGGTCCGGTCGGCTGCGGCTACTACTCCTGGTCGGGTCGTCGCAACTACTACATCGGCACCACGGGCGTTGACACCTTCGGGACGATGCAGTTTACCTCCGACTTCCAAGAACGCGATATCGTCTTCGGTGGCGATAAGAAACTCGCCAAACTCATCGACGAACTGGAAGTGCTATTCCCCCTCAGCAAAGGCACGACGATTGAATCCGAATGTCCCATCGGGCTAATCGGGGACGATATCGAAGCCGTCGCGCGTAAAAAGCAGAAAGAATATAATAAACCCGTCGTTCCCGTCCGTTGCGAAGGATTCCGAGGCGTTTCGCAATCGCTCGGACACCACATTGCTAACGATACGGTGCGCGATTGGGTACTGCCCAAGGCCGACGAATACCGACAAACCCCCGAAGGTTACGAACCCGGCCCCTACGATGTCAACATTATCGGCGACTACAACATCGGTGGCGATGCGTGGCCCAGCCGCCGACTGCTTGAAGCCATTGGCTTGCGCGTTATCTGCCAATTCTCCGGCGACGGCACGTTTAACGAAGTCGTCATGACTCCGCTAGCCAAACTGAACCTCATCCACTGCTATCGGTCGATGAACTACATCTGCCGCCACATGGAAGAGAAGTACGGGATTCCCTGGCTGGAGTATAACTTCTTCGGGCCGACCCAGATCGCCGAATCCTTGCGGAAGATTGCCGCGCAATTCGACGAAACCATTCAAGCTAAGGCAGAGCAAGTGATTGCCGAACATCAAGCCCAGATGGACGCGATCGTCGAACGCTTCCGCCCGCGTTTAGAAGGCAAAACCGTCATGCTGATGGTCGGCGGACTGCGCCCCCGCCACGTTATCCCCGCATTCAAAGACTTGGGCATGAAAGTTATCGGCACGGGCTACGAATTCGGTCACGGCGACGACTACAAGCGCACCGCCGATTACGCTGAAGACGGAACCCTCATCTACGATGACATCAGCGGTCATGAATTCGAGGAATTCGCCAAAAAACTGAATCCCGATTTGATTGCTGCTGGGATTAAAGAGAAGTACGTCTTCCAAAAAATGGCGCTGCCGTTCCGTCAAATGCACTCCTGGGATTACTCCGGGCCTTATCACGGCTATGAAGGCTTTGCAGTGTTTGCCCGCGATATGGATCTCGCGATTAATAACCCGACTTGGGGCTTAATTAACACGCCCTGGCAAGCCGCATAATGCCCTGCTGTTGTAGGTTGGGGAGGCACTACGCCTGCTGGGTTCCCTGGCTTGAAGCACGAAACCGAACCTCCACAAGCTTTTGTTGCGTTGCACTTCGCCCAACCTACGAACGACGAACGACAAATCGAACTGCCCCCATTCCCCACAGAGGTAGAATCTCATGACTGAGAATGCAGACATCACGCCCACCACGCCCGACGTTCCCAACACCGAAAACGCGGGCAAGATTCAAGACCATTTCGACCTATTCCACACCGACGAATACCAAGACCTTTTCGAGTACAAACGCCAGTTTGAAGGCGCGCATAGCCCTGAAGAAGTGGCCCGCATTGCTGAGTGGACGAAAACTTGGGACTATCGCGAGAAAAACTTCGATCGCGAAGCCCTCACCATCAACCCCGCGAAAGCTTGTCAGCCTTTAGGTTCGCTCTTCGTCGCTTCCGGATTTGAAGGTACGCTTCCCTACAGCCACGGTTCTCAAGGTTGCGTTGCCTACTTCCGCACCCACCTCACTCGCAACTACAAAGAACCCTTCCAAGCTGTCTCTTCTTCGATGACGGAAGATGCAGCCGTATTCGGCGGTTTGAAAAACATGATTGACGGGTTAGCGAACGCTTACACCCTCTACAAACCGAAAATGATCGCCCTTTGCACCACCTGCATGGCAGAAGTCATTGGCGACGACTTGGGCGCATTCATCCAAAACGCCAGAAATGAAGGGTCGATTCCCAAAGATTATCCCGTTCCCTACGCTCATACGCCCAGCTTTGTCGGTTCCCACATCACGGGTTACGACAATATGCTTAAAGGCATCCTTGAATGTCTGACAGCGGGCAAGAAGCAGGAAACGACGAACGGCAAGCTCAATTTTAACCTGGGCTTCGATCCTTACATCGGCAACATTCGCGAGTTAAAACGGATTCTCAATCTGTTCGGCATTGATTACACCATCTTGTCGGATAACTCCGATACTTTTGATTCGCCCAATACTGGCGAGTTCCAGATGTACAACGGGCTGACAACGCTTGAAGATGCGGCAGACTCGATTAATGCTGAAGGTTCCTTCTTCTTCCAGAAGTACACCACGCCCAAAACTCAAGCCTACATTGCTAAGGAATGGGGGCAAACCACCTACAACCTACGTCCTTTTGGCATTCGCGGAACCGATGAATTCCTGATGAAGCTTTCGGCGATAACCGGCAAGCCGATTCCCAAGGAACTGGAGGCCGAACGCGGGCGCGCGGTTGATGCGCTGACGGATTCGCAGGCTTGGTTGCACGGCAAGCGCGTGGCGCTGTACGGCGATCCCGACCACGTAATGACGCTGCTAACCTTCTTGCTGGAAGTGGGCGCAGAACCCGTTCACATTGTCGTCACCAACAGCAACGACGAGTTCGAGATCGAAGCGAAAAACTTGCTGGAATCGAGTCCTTACGGCAAGAATGCGACGGTTTGGGGCAAGAAAGACCTCTGGCACTTGCGGAGTTTGATGTTCACCGAACCGGTCGATTTGTTAATCGGCAATTCTTACGGCAAGTACCTGTGGCGGGATACGAATACGCCGTTGGTACGGATTGGCTACCCGATTTTCGATCGCCACCATCTGCACCGCTACCCGACGCTGGGCTATCAAGGCGCGTTGAATATGCTCAATTGGGTTGTTAATACTATCCTCGATGAGCTTGACCGCAATACGATTATCCCCGCGAAGACGGATATTTCCTTCGACTTGATTCGTTAGGAAACGATCCCCCCATTCTCCCCTTACTCCAGAGGGGGGAATGGGAAGGGGCTAAGCGTTAAAGTCCCCTTGTTAAGGGAGATTTAGGGGGAGCGTCAGAGCATTGAATCTTCAGAAATAAACCCGACTTTTTCAAGTTTTGAATTCAAGGAGAGCGATCGTGTCATTCAATGAAATGGAACTCGACCAACCCCCAGCTTTCGATTTAGAGCAGAAGGTAAAAACCCGAAAAGTCCTGCGTAACGATGGTACTTTTCCCGGTAAAGATATTGGCTACCACCTGGCAAAAAAAGGCGATATCGGCTACATCGTCGGCATCGGCACTTACTTACAAACGTCCTATATTTATTCGGTTCATTTCCTTGAAACTGGCTTTATTGTCGGTTGTTTGAGAAAAGAGTTGGAAGCTGTTGAAGAAACAGCTTAAAAACAGACTTTCTGATTTCTCAACTGAGAGAGCGCGGGACGTTACTGAGAACGTCCTTTCAGAGGTAAAGATATAATTCAATCGCGATCGAGACAAGGATTATGAACGTCAAAAGCAAAGTTGCAGAACTCCTTCAAGGTGCGGGTTGCGAACACCACCATCACAAAGAACAGACCGGAAAAAATAAGTCTTGCAAACAACAGGCAAAACCCGGTGCAGCCCAAGGGGGTTGTGCTTTTGACGGCGCTTCTATTGCCCTCGTTCCGATTACCGATGTCGCCCATCTCGTTCACGGACCGCTGGGTTGTTCGGGAAATTCTTGGGGAGGTCGCGGTAGTTTGTCGTCAGGGGCAAAAACTTACAAACTCGGTTTTACGACCGATTTAACGGAAAATGATATTATTTTTGGTGGCGAGAAACGGCTCTATAAAGCGATTAAAGAAATTGTCGATCGCTATTCGCCAGCGGCGGTTTTTGTCTATTCTACTTGCGTCACGGCGTTGATTGGAGATGACTTAACGGCGGTGTGCGAACAAGCAACCCAAACGTTTAATACGCCCGTCGTTCCGGTGCATTCTCCGGGTTTTGTCGGCAGTAAGAATTTAGGCAATAAGTTGGGGGGCGAAGCGCTGCTCGATTACGCGATCGGCACGGCAGAACCGGAGTATACAACTCCCTTCGATATTAACATTATCGGCGAGTACAATATTGCGGGAGAGTTGTGGAATGTTTTACCGCTCTTTGAAAAGCTGGGGATTCGTGTTTTAGCGAAAATTACCGGCGATGCAACCTATCGAGAAATTTGTACCGCTCACCGCGCCAAACTGAATATTATTATTTGCTCGAAGGCGCTGATTAATATGGGCAAAAAGATGGAGGAACGCTACGGTATTCCTTATCTGGAAGAGTCATTTTACGGCGTGGAAGATATGAATCGCTGTTTGCGAAATATTGCCGAAAAATTTGGCGATCGCGCCCTAAAAGAACGAGTCGAAAACCTGATTGCTGAAGAAACGGCAAAGCTCGATGTTGCCCTCGCGCCCTACCGCGCCCGCTTGCAAGGAAAACGCATGGTTTTATATACCGGCGGCGTAAAAAGTTGGTCGATTATTTCGGCTGCGCGCGATTTAGGGATGGAAGTTGTCGCGAGCAGTACGAAGAAAAGTACCGAAGAAGATAAAGCGCGGATTAAAGCTTTGTTGAGCAAAGATGGGATTATGATGGCGCAAGGAAACGCCCAAGAATTGCTGAAAACGATCGCGAAAACTAAAGCCGATATGTTAGTTGCGGGCGGGCGCAATCAATACACAGCGCTAAAAGCAAGAATTCCTTTCCTCGATATCAACCAAGAACGCCACCATCCTTACGCTGGATATTCGGGATTAGTTGAAATGGCAAAAGAACTCGACGAAGCGTTACACAGTCCGATTTGGGCGCAAGTTCGTAAGCCAGCACCTTGGGAGTAGTGAATAGTGAATAGTGAATAGTTGGGAGTGAAGGGTTAATTAAGTTGATTGTTTTCGGTACGGAAAAAAAAGTAATTGCTTTTCAATAATTCTTCTTCGCCATGAACCGTTACTCCACAACTGTCGCCTTTGACAAGCACAATCTAAACTCCTCTTTCACCTTCCCGCCTCTCAACTAAACCCTATTCCCTATCCCCTACTTACCTCACCCTTCACCCTTCATCATTCATTATTCATCATTCATTATCATGACTGCTATTCTTGCTACTCGAAAACCCGTTGCGATTAATCCCCTCAAAGTAAGTTCGCCGTTGGGTGCATCTCTTGCCTTTTTGGGGCTGAAAGGAACGATTCCTCTCTTTCACGGTTCCCAGGGGTGTACTGCTTTTTCCAAAGTGCTTTTAGTGCGTCATTTCCGCGAAGCGATTCCGCTTTCAACTACGGCAATGATGGAGGTTTCAACGATTTTGGGCGGCGAAGATAACGTCGAACAGGCAATTCTGACGCTGGTGGAGAAGGCAAAGCCGGAAATTATCGGATTGCTGACAACAGGGTTGACAGAAACGCGCGGAGATGATATGAAAGGAATTCTGCGATCGCTGCGTCAGGCGCACCCCGAACTCGATTCGCTGCCGATTGTTTTCGTTTCGACTCCCGACTATAAGGGCGCGTTGCAGGAAGGCTATGCGGCGACGGTAGCGCAAATCGTTGCAGGAGACTACGGAAAGGCGACGCAGGAAGGCACTACTGCCCCGCAGGTGACGATTCTAGCGGGTTCGCTGCTGGGGGCGGGGGATGTGGCGGAAATCAAGCAGTTTGTCGCTTCTTTTGGGTTCAACGCGATCGCGGTTCCCGATTTGTCCGGTTCGCTGGACGGACATTTAGCCGACGAGTTCAGCGCGACGACGACGGACGGTACGACGTTAGAGGAGCTTCGCAACTTAAGCAATTCTAGCTTTACGCTGGCGATCGGGGAAAGTCTGCGTCCGGCGGCGGAAATCCTGGAGCAAAAGTTTGGCACGCCCTACGAAGTTTTCCCGCGTTTAATGGGGTTGGAAGCGACAGATCGCTTTGCTTGGAAACTGGCGCAAATCGCGTCAATGCAGGGCAGAATTCCGTCCAGTTGCGATCGCGCCCGCCGCCAGTTGCAGGATGCGATGCTCGATACCCACTTCTACTTTAGTCGCAAGCGAATTTCTTTAGCCCTCGAACCCGATCTTCTCTATCAAACCAGTTGGTTATTGCACGAAATGGGGGCAGAAATTCAAGCGGCAGTCACCACAACTGCATCTCCTTTATTAGAAGATTTGCCCGTCGATTCTGTCACTGTTGGCGACTTAGACGACCTGGAAAATTTAGCGCCCGGTTCTGACTTGCTGATTGCCAACTCCAACGCCAAATCGATCGCTAAAACTCTCGATATTCCCCTCTATCGCATGGGTTATCCCATCTTCGATCGCTTGGGCAACGGACAGCGCTATTGGGTAGGATATCGCGGCACGATGCAGTTTTTGTTCGATCTTGGCAATATTTTTCTCGAACGAGAAGAAGCCCATTCTCTTTATCATTAATAAGCTCGATCCGGGCAGGTTTTCCTAAAACCTTTGTTCCCTCAATAGTTAGGATGTCAACCATGAGTAAAACTGCAACACTCCCCCCCAAACCGAAACTTTCCCTGCTACCGACGGTGCGATCGTTTTCGACTCGAAAAAAGCCGCGCCGCGCCCGCAACAGCTTCTTTTTACAAGCGCTCGTGCAACAGGTTCGCCATCAAGATCGCTTGGGATTATTCCAGCACACCTCCGATTCAGCCATTCTTCAATTGTTTCTGACTAATGAAGGAGAAACCCTCGATTCGCGATCGCGGATCTCGGCTTTTTACGGCGCGGTAGCGGCAGAAATCGAACGCATAACGGGCAAGCAGAAACAACTGTTTATCAATCTCAATTCGAGCGATCTCGGTTCGGTTTTGATTTTTTGCGATCGCTTGCTTGTTTTGTCCGATTTACTGCGCAATGTTAACTGTTTTCAGTTTGCCGCGATCGAGCAGTTACGCGATCGCGGCGAAACCGAGATTAACAGCGCTTTGAACAAAACCTACCGATACTTTGAATTCTAAAGGAGAAAGACCATGAAAGTCGCCTTTGCAACCAGCGATAACGTCCACATTAACTCTCACTTTGGCTGGGCAAAAAATATTGACGTTTACGATGTATCTCCTGAAGGCTATAACTTCCTGAGTACCGTAACTTTTGACGGCAACCTTAAAGAAGATGGCGATGAAGATAAATTAGTCCCCAAGGTTGAAGCCGTAATCGATTGTACTCTCGTTTACGTTTCCGCGATCGGCGGCGGCGCGGCGGCACGACTCATTAATAAAAGAGTCACCCCCATTAAATCTCGCAGCGAAGAGGATGAAATTACCCAAGTTTTAGAACACTTAGTTAAAACCCTCAAAGGCAATCCTCCGCCGTGGCTGCGTAAAGCTATCCAACAAGACAAAGTTACAAATTTTGTAGAAGAATAAGGACTCAACACTATGACCGTACTAGCTTCCCCAGAAATCCAACCCTCTCAACTGGCAGAAAGCCAATTTTTGCAAGCTCTCGTGTTACAAGTTCGCGCCCAAGATCGTTACGGAGTTTATCGCAGTTGGCCTGATGAATTAGTGCTAAAACAATTTATCGTCAGCAAAGAACAAAAGCGAAAAATATCCGTTGAAGGCGATGTCGATGCTGCAACTCAACTGAGAGTTCTCTGTTTTTACCGCGCGGTCGCAGCAGCAATTGAAAAGGAAACCGGCAAACTTTGCCAAGTGGTTATCGATCTCAGCCACGAAGGATTTGGCTGGGCAATTGTGTGGACGGGGCGCTTAATTTTAGTCAATCGCACGCTTCGGGATGTCCAACGTTTTGGGTTTAATTCCCTCGAACAACTCGCCGATCAAGGCGACAAATTAATTCAATCGGGATTGAAAAATCTCAAAGCTTTTCCCGATGCTGCCGATGCGTGAGGAGGGAATTCAAAATTCAAAGTTCAAAATTGGGAGAGGGGCAGCGAAGGTAAGATTTAATCTTATTTCCGGCTCTTAACTACCAATTCCTATTTCCCCAGCCCCATCGCAATAATCTATGCCCACATCAACAGAATCTACAGTAATTCCCCAGTCTATTGAGGAACTGAAAGCGAAAATCAAGCGCCTCAATAGCAAAGCCGGTCAAATGAAAATGGACTTGCACGATCTTGCGGAAGGTTTGCCAGTCGATTGGGAAAAACTTCCCGAAGAAGCGGCAAAAACTTACGAAATCTATCGCGAACTCGACCGATTGAAGAAACAACTCAAATCTCAGGAGACAGAACAATGACAGTTAGCGCTTCTAAAACGTTGTCGGACTTCAAAAAATTAGCAGATGCGGAAGATTACTTACGATTTTTTGGCATACCTTACAACGGCGAGTTTGTCAACATTAATCGGCTACACATTTTAAAACAGTTTTCCCTGTTAATTGAAGAAGTCGATCGCGTTTTTTCCGACCTCAATGAAACGGAAAAGTTAAGCAAGTACGGCGAAGCTCTCACGGAAGCTTACCAACTGTTCGAGACGGCTAGCCCCTTGGAAACCAAATTATTTAAGGTATTCCAACAAAAACCGAAAAACTTTGTCTCGTTAGAAGACCTCGCTCGTGCCGCAGGAGAGGATTAAATAGTAATGGAGTTAACACCGACAGAACTAGAACTCTATCAACGCCAAATGCAACTTCCCGGCTTCGGAAAAGAAGGACAAGAACGCTTAAAATCTTCAACGGCTTTAGTTTCTGGCGTTGGCGGTTTGGGCGGAACCGTAGCGCTTTATCTCGCCGTGGCTGGGATTGGAAAATTGATTTTAGTTCGCGGTGGCGACTTGCGTTTAGATGACCTCAATCGTCAGGTGTTAATGACGCGCGATTGGGTGGGCAAACCGAGAGTTTTTAAAGCAAAAGAAACGCTGACCCAAATCAATCCCGACGTACAAATCGAAGCCATTCCCGAATTTATTACGGCAGAAAATGTCGATGATTTGGTGAAGAAGTCAGATGTTGTGTTGAGTTGCGCGTTTAGCTTTGAAGAGCGCGATTTGTTGAATGCTGCCTGTGTTTTGTGGGGAAAACCGATGGTTGAAGCAGCCATGAATGGAATGGATGCTTATCTGACGACAATAATCCCCGGTAAAACGCCTTGTTTATCTTGTTTGTTTCCCGAAAAACCCGACTGGGATAAGTGGGCATTTGGGGTGCTGGGCGCGGTTTCCGGTACGCTGGCCTGTTTGGCGGCGCTGGAGGGTATTAAAGCGATCGCAAATTTTGGGGAACCCCTCTCCGGTCAACTTTTGACCATGAACTTAGCTAGCGCCCAGTTTAACAAACTTCGCACCTACAAGGATCCCGATTGCCCGGTATGCGGCAAGCGCAGAAAATCGGAGGGAAACCGCGCGATCGAATTGTTGGAATTGGGCGCGAAGCGATAAAAGTTTTGCCAACATTAGTATTTCTTTGGAGGTTTATTATGACCGTTATTTTGACTGAAAAAGCTGCTTTTCGTCTGCGGAGTTTCTTAAGAGGAAGTGGAGATTCTTCATCAACTGAAAAGGGGCTGCGAGTCGCCGCGATTGACGGCGGTTGCCAGGGCTATGAATACGCTCTCGATGTTGTCAGTCAACCTAGCCCAGACGATTTAAAGTTCGAGCAAGATAAAGTCACGATTTATATCGATCCGAAAAGCGCGCCGTTATTAGAAGGTGTAGTTATCGATTTCGTTGAAAGTTTAATGAATACGGGTTTTACCTTTACCAATCCGAATGCAACAGATACTTGCGGCTGCGGCAAGTCTTTTTCGGCGGGAGATTGTACTCCGTCTGCTGTTCCCTGTAGTTAACACTTCACTCTTCAATGGTACTGGTTTAAGACCGTAGATATTTCGTAGAGTAGTCAGCATTTACCCATCTTAAATCAGTGCCGTTCCACCAGTCCCTATTCACTAAGAAGGAAATTATGACAGCAACCTACAAAGTTCATCTCATTAAAGGCAAGAAGAAAAAACCGTCAGAATGGGAGGTTACGCTTGAAATCCCAGAAGACCAATATATCCTCGATGCTGCCGAAGAAAACGACCTAGATTTACCTTCATCCTGTCGCGCGGGAGCGTGTTCGAGTTGTGTCGGCAGACTCGAAGAAGGCGAAATCGATCAAGAAGACCAAAGTTTTTTAGATGACGCACAAATGGAGAAAGGATACGTTCTTCTTTGCGTTGCTTATCCCCGTTCGGATTGTACGATTCGGACGCATCAAGAAGCTTATCTCGTTTGAAGAAATAGTTTAACGCTAACTTTGTATCCGAAATGCTAATAATGACGCGATCGCGAGGGTTTGTTCCGCTCATATAGAAAGGTTAAAACCGATGCGCGTCTATTGGACAATCTTATTCGGAAAAACTGGATTTTGGTTGGCAACTGAAATCTACTTAAACTTGCTCGGACTCGATAATTTAGCTGATTACAGTGAGTTTCTGTATCCCAGCCACATCGAACCAGCGATCGCCCCCGACCAAACCGTAGAAATATTCATCGTGAAGCCAAAGTTTTGTACAAAAATCGAGGAATATTGCCCGTTCGTAGAAGAAAGTTGCCAACTCCGAAATCCCCATAACATTGCGTGGCGTGCGATTCAACAAAAATGCAAAAATTTGGAAAATCCTTGCATTCAAGCTTGGTACTGTAAAGACCCTTAATTTTGACTGGTACGGGAGGACTAATGATGATTAGTCGGAAAACTCTGGAAAATGAATTCATTCAATTGGTCGAGCGATATTACCCTTCAGTCGAAGAAATTCTTGCTCGCTGCTATATCAAAATTATTGATTGTAACCTTAAGCTACAGAAAAAACGAATCTACTACCTAGTAATTTACTATCCTGAAAACTGTAGGAGCGAGCTTTTGTCCAAACAGAATGCGTTAAAAGATATTGCAGAGAATATGGGACTTGTTGAGGTGATTTTCCTCAATGCGAATCGCATTATTCGCGACCCACTCTCAAGGCTAAAGCAAGATGATTTCCGCTTTTGGCTAGAGTTACATTGGATTGCCGCACGCGATCGCCCTTTAGGATAGCAATATTGTATTTTTGTCAATCATAGTACGCGATGTTTTTATTTTAGATAGAAATAAAGCTTTATTAAATGCTAAGAGCTTTTTATTAAATGCTCTTAGCATCTGATAGAGGAATAAACGCTAAACGGCAATCATCACATCCGAGGATTTGATAACTGCAACCGCTTCTTTCCCTTCCGCAAGATCGAGTTTCTCAGCAGAAGCTTTTGTGATAATCGATACAAGTTCGATACCAGGGGAGATTTCGAGGGTTACTTCAGCATTAACTGCCCCCATAACGAGCTTTGTAATTTTTCCATTGATTGTATTACGAGCGCTGATTTCCATTGCTTTCTCCATTTGAAAATTGAAGTTACGTTATATTAGCATATTGCTGTATTGTGTAAAGGACAAACAATGAACATTTTAATTATGAAGAAAACTCGATTTTTGGCTTTCTTATTAATAGCAACTATTTCTTTTTTCTTAACAGTTGCCTGCGAGCGCTTAACCACGACACCTAACGTTGTTCGCAATACCCCTCCAACCGTTCAATTAACGGTATCGGCAGCAGCAAGTTTAAAGGATGCGATGGAAGCGATAAAGCCAGTTTATCTTGCCAAAAACTCCGAAACGGCGATCGCGTACAATTTCGGTTCGTCGGGTTCTCTCCAGCAACAAGTCGAGCAGGGCGCGCCCGTCGATGTGTTTGTTGCCGCAGCAGCCAAACAAATGGATAACTTGCAAAAGAAAGGGTTGCTGATCGATGAAACCCGTCAGGATTTGTTAACGAATCAACTGGTTTTAATTGTCCCCAAAGAGAATACCAAGATTAAGGGTTTTAAAGATTTACCTGGCGATGCCGCAAAAAAAATTGCACTGGGAGAACCGGAGAGCGTTCCGGCTGGAAAATATGCTAAAGAAACGCTAACGTTTTTCAAGCTGTTTGATGCCGTAAAAGCAAAAGCTGTTTATGCAAAAGACGTGCGCCAAGTTTTAAATTATGTGGAAACGGGCAACACAGAAGCGGGGATCGTGTACGAAACCGATGCTAAAACTTCCGATCGCGTCAAAATTGTTGAAATTGCGCCGTCGAATTCCCACGCTCGCATCGTCTATCCGATCGCGGTTATCAAAGCTAGCAAGCACATCGAAGCCGCCAAACAATTCGTACAATTTCTCTCATCGCCCGAAGCAAAAACCATGTTTGAGAAATATGGCTTTAAACGTGCATGAAAACTCCGATTGACTCAAAAGAAAAATTTGCAGAAGATTGGGAAGCTTACTACGATGCGATCGCGAACCGCCCGCCTCGTAATACGCTCCTCAAAGCCCTAAAAGGCTTTAAAACCCCCGGATTAGCGCTCGATTTGGGCTGCGGCGACGGGCGCGATACGGTGGAACTGTTGCGCTGTGGCTGGGAGGTTTTAGCGGTTGACGCGCAACCCGAGGCAATTGCGCGCCTTCTGGATCGTACCGACATCGATCCTGCACGCTTAAAAACGCAAGTCGAGCGCTTTGAAACCTTCGCCTTTCCCAACAACATCGATCTGATTAATGCCAGTTTTTCTCTGCCCTTTTCTTCGCCGTTAGAATTTCCCCGTATTTGGGCTGGAATTGTAGCGGCATTAAGTCCCGGCGGGCGGTTTTGCGGACATTTCTTCGGGGAACGAGACTCTTGGGCGGCGAAGGGTTGGATTCACCCTCAAACGCGATCGCAAATCGAACAACTCCTTCAATTCTTCACCGTAGAAATGCTCGAAGAAGAAGAACATCCCGGTACAACTCCCCTCGGAGAAGAACGAGATTGGCACATTTTTCATGTCGTCGCACGCAAACCTCAATAACTGATGACTGTTGACTGATAACTGAAATGACTATGCCCCTCGATCTTTCTCCCCTTTGGATTTCACTGAAAACCGCACTCACGGCCAGCGCGATCGCGTTTTTCCTCGGCATTGCAGCGGCGCGCTGGATGTTCGACTATCGCGGTAAAGGCAAAGGGTTACTCGATACTCTCTTCACTGCACCCCTTGTCTTACCGCCGACCGTCGTTGGTTTTTTTCTACTGCTGCTTTTGGGCAAAAACGGCCCCCTCGGGCAAATTTTGGAGCATTTTGGCGTAAATCTGCTGTTTAGTTGGTCTGCTACCGCGATCGCAGCTACCGTCGTCGCCTTCCCCCTCATGTACAAAACCGCCCTCGCTGCTTTCCAGCAAATCGATCCCCACCTCCTCGCCAGTGCCAGGACTTTGGGCGCTTCCGAAACAACCGCTTTCTGGCGCGTGCTTCTGCCCTTAGCGACTCCGGGATTAATTGCCGGAACCCTACTTTCCTTTGCTCGCGCTTTGGGCGAATTTGGCGCGACATTGATGGTGGCGGGCAGCATTCCCGGCAAAACCCAAACTATCCCAATCGCAATTTATTTCGCCGCCGAAAGCGGGGCGATGGATGTAGCTTTAGTTTGGGTTCTTGCGATTTTGGCAATTTCTTTAGGGGCAATTTTGGCAATGAATTTTTGGACGGATTCCGGAAATTCTCAGTTTAAATTTTTGAGGAGAAGATCGAAAAACTTTTTAAGGCGTAAATTTGCTCGCTTTCTTCGTCTTTTCCCTACCGCTCGCACTGTTCCTAAAAGGCAGGAGAGCGACTATCGTTCGGAAGTCCCTCTTAATAAGGGGGATTTAGGGGAATCGCTTTTTAACTCCCTATCACCCAAACTCCTTAATTCTTCTTTTGCAGAAGAAGAGTCTGCTATTCAACTAACCGTTGAAATTCAGAAAAAACTGCCAAATTTCTACTTAAATATTTCTTTTGAAACCGGTAGCAAACCATTAGGAATTCTGGGAGCTTCGGGGGCGGGAAAAAGTACGCTCTTGCGCTGTATTGCTGGGTTAGAAACGCCCGATCGCGGTAGAATCGTCCTCAACGGACGAGTATTATTCGACTCTGAAGCTAAGATTAACCTACCCAGTCGCGATCGCCGCGTCGGAGTTCTCTTCCAAGACTACGCCCTCTTCCCGCACCTCACCGCCGCCGAAAATATCGCCTTTGGTTTGCCAAAAGGTTTGTCTCGCTTAGCCATCAAACAGCGCGTCGAAGCGCAACTCGCCGCTATTCAGTTACAAGGAATGGGGAATCGCTACCCCTGCCAACTCTCCGGCGGACAGCAGCAGCGCGTTGCCCTCGCGCGCGCCCTCGCCAGCGAACCAGAAATCCTCCTGTTTGACGAACCCCTTTCTGCCCTCGATACGCACCTGCGCTACCAAATCGAAAAACTCCTCGTAGCCCGTCTCGCGCACTACCGGGGCGTAACCCTCTTCATCACCCACAACCTCGAAGAAGCTTACCGCCTTTGCCCCAACCTCGCCGTTATCGAGCGCGGACATCTCGTTCAGCAAGCCCCAAAACAAGTCATCTTTACCCATCCGCGTACCCTCAGCATCGCTCAACTCACCGGCTGCAAAAACTTCTCCCGCGCCGTTACCGTTGCGCCCCACCAAGTCAGCGCTATCGATTGGGGCTGCACGCTCCAAGTCGCAGAATCCATCCCCAAAAGTTTTTCCCACCTCGGTTTGCGCGCCCATCAACTCATTTTTACCGACATTCCCAGCGCTGAGAATACTTTCCCCTGTTGGTTAACCGCCACCAGCGAAACGCCGCATCGAATGACGCTTTTTCTTAAGCTTAATTCTTCGCCTACCAGTCCCCACGATTATCATTTACAGGCGGAAGTTTTTAAAGAGAAATGGGCAATGTTACAAAACTTGCCTTTTCCTTGGTTCGTTCAACTGCACTCAGAACGTTTATTACTGTTTTCAGAAGGGGAAAGGAAATCGGAAGTCGAAAATTCGGATTTTGAAGTTCAATATTCTGCGTTGTGAAATTTTTTAAATTTAAAAATAATTGTGTCATATTTTACAAACTTCAACACCTCGAATGAAGTAAAATCAAAGTGGGAAAAAGAATTAGTATTTAAAAGTCGATGTCTTCGGATGTGTCAGTCTGGGCATAGCAATCGCGCGATCGCGGGTAAGAAACTTCGCTCGGAAATTGGGTTTATTCCGAGTGGGGTGAGAAGCTAGACGCGATCGCCCCTGTTTAAGCACAATCGACAACCATTAGGAGAACATCAAAATGGCACAATTAACGGGCTTAACTCATGGAGGACTCAATTGGATCCCTCAATTTATTCAAGATATCGACATTACTAAATGTCTTGGCTGCGGGCGCTGTTTTAAGGTCTGCGGTCGCAATGTTTTGACCTTAAAAGCGCTCAACGAAGACGGAGAGTTTGTAGAGGATGAAGACGACGATGAAATCGAGCGCAAAGTCATGACGGTTGCGAACCAGCAATACTGTATCGGCTGTCAAGCTTGCTTGAGAATTTGTCCGAAAGACTGCCACATTCATGCTCCGCTTGCGTTAGCGACTTGAGTTCGACTGCCACTTAGAGAGAGGCTGAAATTCGAGCAAGGCGTGGAGAAGTCTCCTGCAAGCCTCTGCCCGATAACACTACATTACATCCCCGCCAAAACCGTAAAACGCGCGATCGCGCTTTCCGAATTCGCGATCGCGCTCAACCCTCCCCTTCAAGGGCTGCGAACCCTAACGGTTGACAGAATCAATACAATTGCGCCCTCCCCTCCAAGGACTGCGAAAAACACTCCATCCGATGGTAATCTGTTATGTGGCAATCTTCATAATTCCTTAAGACTGCTCCCCCGCTTTAAAACTATCGCTAAGCGAAAAATTAACATCAGCATGGTAGCCACAACAGAAAAAACTAACGTTGGCAGAATTACCCAAATCATCGGCCCAGTGGTCGATGTAGAATTCCCGAGCGGCAAGATGCCGCAAATTTACAACGCTCTGAGAATCGAAGGCAAGAACGAAGCAGGGCAAGATGTCGCGGTCACTTGTGAAGTGCAGCAACTCCTCGGAGACAACCAAGTGCGCTCCGTAGCAATGAGCAGCACTGACGGTCTCGTGCGCGGTATGGACGCAATGGATACCGGCGCTCCGATTAGCGTTCCCGTCGGAACTTCCACCTTGGGTCGAATCTTCAACGTTTTGGGCGAACCCGTAGACAACTTGGGTCCGGTCAGCAGCGATGACACGCTCCCCATCCACCGTTCTGCGCCGAAGTTCACGGAACTGGAAACAAAACCTTCAGTATTTGAAACCGGCATTAAAGTTATCGACTTGTTAACGCCTTACCGTCGCGGCGGTAAAATCGGTCTGTTTGGCGGTGCTGGGGTTGGCAAGACCGTAATTATGATGGAGCTAATCAACAACATCGCAACGCAACACGGTGGCGTGTCGGTGTTCGGCGGCGTGGGCGAGCGCACCCGCGAAGGAAACGACCTCTACAATGAAATGATCGAGTCGGGCGTTATCAATACCGACGATCGCAGCAAGTCGAAAATCGCGCTAGTCTACGGTCAGATGAACGAACCCCCCGGAGCGAGAATGCGCGTGGGTCTGTCGGCGCTGACGATGGCAGAATACTTCCGCGATGTTAACAAGCAAGACGTTTTGCTGTTTATCGATAACATCTTCCGTTTCGTACAAGCGGGTTCGGAAGTGTCCGCACTCCTCGGTCGGATGCCTTCTGCGGTGGGATATCAGCCGACGCTAGGGACGGATATGGGCGACTTACAAGAGCGTATCACCTCGACGAAAGAAGGTTCGATTACCTCGATTCAAGCAGTTTACGTTCCCGCCGACGACTTGACCGACCCCGCCCCGGCAACCACCTTCGCTCACTTGGATGGAACGACGGTGCTTTCTCGCGGTTTGGCTTCTAAAGGGATTTATCCGGCGGTGGATCCGTTAGATTCTACCAGTACGATGTTACAACCCACGATCGTCGGTGAAGAGCATTATGCAACGGCTCGCGCGGTGCAATCCACCCTGCAACGTTATAAAGAATTGCAAGATATTATCGCGATTCTGGGTCTGGATGAATTATCGGAAGACGACCGTTTGACGGTAGACCGCGCGCGCAAAATCGAACGTTTCCTCTCGCAACCGTTCTTCGTAGCTGAAGTCTTCACCGGTTCTCCCGGAAAGTATGTCTCCATTGAAGATACGATTAAGGGTTTCAACATGATCCTTGCGGGCGAGTTGGATGACCTGCCGGAACAAGCGTTCTACATGGTCGGCAATATCGACGAAGTGAAAGCGAAGGGCGAAAAGCTCAAAAAAGCTTAATCAACCCCATGCGGAAGTGCGAAGGTAACGAGTTTGTTGCCGCACTTCCGCTTCTAAAACTGGAAAATATTAAACTTCTAAAATCGGTATGACTTTAACGGTTCGCGTGATTACGCCTGATAAAACAGTTTGGGACGATAGCGCCCAAGAAGCGATCTTGCCGAGTACGACGGGGCAGTTGGGGATTTTAACCGGACACGCACCGCTGTTGTCGGCGTTGGATACCGGCGTGATGCGCCTGCGTCAAGATAAAAAGTGGGTTTCGATCGCGCTTTTTGGCGGATTTGCCGAGGTTGAAGACGACACGGTAACGATTTTGGTGAACGGTGCCGAACGCGAGGACGAAATCGACCTCGAAAAAGCGCGCGCCGCTTACGAAAAAGCGCAAAATCGCTTCAATCAATCGCAAAGCAGCGATAAAAAAGCCGAAAAAATTAAAGCCGAACAGGGTTTGAAGAAGTCTCGCGCTTTGTTTCAAGCTGCGGGCGGCATGGTCAAGATTTAGCGATCGCAAAAAAACGGGCAGATTTTTAAACATCTGCCCCCTTAACTAACAAATTATCCGAATCTTTATCGAAATTAATCGAAATAACTAGGATTAATTACTGCCGGTAAAGACCACTTCAGGAAATTTATCTTGAGCGACGGACATTGGCGTGCGCTTACCTTCTTCTTGCCAGTAGTTAATCACTTCAGTGGCTTGGTTTAAGAGTTCGACTCTTTCAAGTTCGGTAATCCAATGTTTGGCTTCTAACTCTTGTTTGAGTTGTTCCCAAGCATCATCGCGAGGCCAAAAGAAATATTTGGTGAGGGGGCTGGTTCCTTTTCCGACGACTTGATCGACGGCAACTGCAACGTTGTTATCAAACCAGCAAACTTTTAAAAGAAATCTTGACAATTAAACCTCCGACGGATCGGTTCGGAAATTCCGAAAAAACAACAATACATCATTGTACCACGAGTATTATGGTTGCAAGCATTCTGGTTTTCGATATAGACGGCGTGGTGCGCGATGTGGGGGGGTCTTACCGGCGCGCGATCGCGGATACCGTGGAGCATTTTAGCGATCGCGCCTACCGCCCGACAATGGAGGAAATCGATCGCTTGAAATCCGAAGGCATTTGGAATAACGACTGGGCAGCATCCCAGGAACTCGTCGCCCGCTACGGAGAAAGTCAAGGACGCGATCGCGAAACCTTCACCCCCGACTACAACACTCTTATCGCCTACTTTCAATCTCGCTATCGCGGTTCCGATCCCGTAAATTGGGATGGCTACATTACCACAGAACCGTTATTATTGCAAGCAGAATATTTGGAAAATTTAAGTAAAGCTGGAATTGCCTGGGGATTTTTCAGCGGGGCGACGCGGGGTTCTGCTGAATACGTCCTCAAGAAGCGTTTGGGGCTAGATAATCCCGTTTTGATTGCAATGGAAGACGCACCGGGAAAACCCGATCCGACGGGCTTATTCGCCGCCGTAGAACAGTTAGAAACGACAGCAGAAGAACCCGTTTTTTACGTTGGGGATACCGTCGCCGATATGTATACCGTTAATAAAGCGCGGGAATTGCGCCCCACTCGCCGCTGGATTGGCGTGGGAGTCTTGCCGCCCCACATCCAAGGGGAACGCGCCGAAAGCTACGCGCGGGAGTTGGAAAAAGCCGGGGCTGAAATCGTCCTGAAGAACGTAGAGGAACTTACACCAGAACGACTTAAATAATTGATAATTGATAATGGACAATGGATAACGACTTGGATAATTGATAATTGATAATGGACAATGGACAATGGATAATTGATAATTGATAACGTTCGGAGACGTTAATCGATCTGTTGATGCCGAGTCTTTTTTCGCAACATCACACTACTCGTTGCTCAGAGCCGAACGAGATTTGGAAATGCCGAAAACCCGGACTCAGAACCGCAAATCTCGGTTTCGAGAGAGGGAATGACCCAAGGCTAACCCTTCAACTTCTGAGTTCCTCAACGTTGTCAATTATCCATTATCAATTGTCAATTATTAACAACGATTTGCGCAGCAGCAAGCGGCGGGGACGCTTCAACCAAGCCCCGAACAAACTCGACTCGATGCGGTGCAGCCGGTAGCCGCTGCTGGTATAAAGCTTGCGGGCGCGATCGTTATTTTCTAGGACGTGCAAATAAATTTCGCGAAATCCCCAAGCGCGAGCCGCCGGTTCGCAGTTAGCCAGCAACTTGCGGGCAATTCCCTGCCGCCGATAAAAAGGACTGACTGCTAAATTAGAAATATAGGCATAACGAGAACTGCCGGGGAAGATTGCAGAACGCACAGCTAGTTCTACTGTACCAGTAACTTTAGGAGTGCTGAGCGTCGGGTTATCCTTCGTGCCTTGGCGCGAAAGAACCGCCGCAAAACAAACATATTGGGCAGAACCTTCTTGCAAGCGCCCCCGCAAATCCTCCTGAATTCCTAATTTTAAAATCGGATAAGCCCAAGCCATCAAACCAACCGAAGGATGAAAACTCTGCGCCAAAACTTCCGCTAAATCGTTTAAATCTTGGTTGCACGCTTTGCGGATGGTGATGGAGGTTTCTCGAGCGGAGAGTTCGCTCTGACAATCTGCCTCTAAGCGAGCGTTCGATGTTGGAGGATCGATATCGAACTCAGAAAAACAAGAATCCACTAACCCCTCCAAAATAATTGGGATCGTATTGAGACGGTAGGAAAAATGAGCGTAACTCAACCTTGAGATAGTGTAACCGCGATCGCACCACGGGTAGCGAAAATTAGAAATCCCGCGCGCTCCTAAATTATATTTTGCTCGACTTTGGGAAAGTTATTATTATATCGGGAGCTTTGAGAATTGAAGTAGCCTTGTGCCTCGCCCAGAGGACAGCCTTAACTGTTGCTCGTCAAGCCTCATGTTTGGGAATACTTAACTCTCGCTCAAATAGAATGCTCGACGTGATGGATTTGTACTTACCGACTCATGATGTCAGATGTTGTCAATCGAAACCAACGGAAACGGACTGGACTAGAGGAAGACTCCCAGTCCGTTCCCCAAGCAATGCAAGCCACCCCAGAGCGGAGCGTCAGAGCAAGACCGAGAAAACCTAAAATCTTGGTAGTGGACGATGAGGTCGATAACCTGGAGTTGCTTTATCGAACTTTTTATCGAGAGTATCGCGTACTTCAGGCAGAAAGCGGACCGGACGCGCTAGAGATTCTTGCTCGCGAACCCGACATTGCGGCGATTGTTTCCGACCAACGAATGCCGATGATGAGTGGGACGGAATTTCTCAGTTTAACGGCCGTCCAATATCCCGATATCATGCGGATTATCTTGACGGGATATACCGATGTCGAAGATTTAGTTGAGGCAATCAATAGCGGTAAAGTTTTTAGGTACGTTACCAAACCTTGGGAGCCGGAAGCGCTCAAGGAAGTCGTGCGACAAGCTATTGAAACGCATAACGTTCTGAAAAAGCGCACTGAGGGTTTGAGACGCAGTTTGCGCCGCGAATCGTTGCTCAATCGCATCATGAATACGATTCGTAACGCGCAGTATGGAAGTTCCGGAGAGTCGCCGTTACGCGAAGTGCTGCAAACAATCGTAGACTCTTTGGGTCAAGTCTTAGAAATTGATAGTTGTATTCTGCGCCCTTTTGATGGGGAACAGTTGACCCCGGAAGTCTTTATCCATCAGAACCAAGCAAACGATGGCAAGGCTGAATCAGGTGCTAAGGAGCCGAAATGGGAACATACGGTTTGGGAAACCCACCAAATTGAAGTCATTGACGATGTAGCCCGTAGCGATCGCGTTGTTGAGAAAGCGGCTGTTGCCTTTGCCGAGGCCAATATTGCCTCCACCCTTATTGTTCCCTTGTTGTTTCAAACTCAACTCGTAGCCGTTCTCGGACTTCATCACTGCGGCAGTCCCCAAGCTTGGGAAGATGATGACATTCAACTGGCGGTGATGGTTGCCGACCAAGCGGCCTTAGCGATTTCCCAAGCGCGAGCCTACGAGCAGGTGCAGACACTAGCACAGCGAGAGACGTTAGTCAATACAATTACCAATGCGATCCGTTCTAGCCTGGAACCGCAAGAGATATTTTCAGCGATCGCAGAGCAGTTAGGTCGCAGCCTCGAAGTCGATGGCTGCACGCTGTCGCTGTGGACTGAAGAAGATGAATTAATGCGCTGCGTCGCTTTATACGAGCGCGATTCGCCTTTGCCCGATGATATGCCTCAATCGCAAGTGCCGATCGCGAGCAATCCCGTCCTCCAGCAGTTAATGCGCGATCGCTACCCCGTCGTTCTCAGCGACCTCGAATCAGCAGCAGAAATGAAGGGCGGAGACCTGCCCCTACGCTTGCCAGCACGCGCGCTCCTCGTCGTCCCGTTACTCGTCGATGGCGAGATTATTGGCAGCATCTCCCTGCGCCAGAGCCGTTCCCCTCGGCAGTGGCTAACCTCAGAAATCGAACTCGCCCGCGCGATCGCTTCCCAGGCTGCGATCGCCGTACAACAATCCAACCTCTACCAAACCACTCGCGAGCAAGCCGAACGCCTCCTGGAACTCAACCGCCAGAAAACAGAATTTTTCCAGAACATCTCCCACGAACTGCGCACTCCCCTCACCCTCACCATCGGCCCGCTCGAATCTGCCGTAGCGCGTTCTCAAGGCTTATCCTTAGAAAGTTCTCTCATCGCCCTGCGCAATTCTCGCCGCCTGTTGCGCCTCGTCAACCAATTACTCGATTTGCAACGCCTCGATGCTGGCAGAATGCAAGCCACCTTTCGCCCTTGCAACCTCGGCCATTTTATCGAGCAAATTACTGCCAGTTTTAAATCCTACTGCGAGAAAAAGCACTTAATTCTGCAAACCGATTTACAAAGTTGCCCGCCGGTTTATCTCGACCTCGAAAAGTTCGATAAAGTCATCTACAATTTGCTGTCTAACGCCATGAAATTTACGCCCCCCGGCGGCAAAATTACCATCGCCGTAGCACCGCAGGGAGAGGGCGTTTGCTTGCAAGTTCGGGATACGGGCATCGGGATCGCTGCGGCACAAATTCCCCAACTCTTCCAACGCTTTCGCCAAGCTGAAGGCTCGATTTCCCGCTCTTACGAAGGGACGGGACTGGGCTTAGCAATGGTCAAAGAAATGGTCGATTTACACGGGGGGAAAGTCAGCATTGAGTCGGTGCAATCAGACGAAACCCATTCCGAACTTCCCCACGGAACGACCTGTTCGGTTTGGCTGCCCTGCGGGAAAGCTCATCTGGCGAGCGAACGAGTTGTTGAAGAAGTGCTAGAGGTTGAGACGGCGCGCGCTGCCGTGGAATTAGCAGATTTGGAGGCAGAACTGCTCGATCTCGAACAGGATGAGGCAATGGCAGCCAGTAACTCGCCGGAAACCTCTACCCTTTCGGCGGCTTCTGCCGCTCTACCGCTACTGTTAGTGGTGGAAGATAATCCGGATATGCGCGCTTATGTTTGCGAGATTCTCGTGCGGGAAAACTACCGCGTTTGTACGGCGCGCAATGGCGAGGAAGGCTGGCAAGTTCTGCAAGAACGCCGCCCTCAACTGATTGTCACCGATCTGATGATGCCCAAGGTATCGGGACTGGATTTGATTCGCTTAACGCGGGAGGATCCGGAGTTAAAAGGAACGCCGATTATTCTATTGACGGCAAAAGCGGATGACGAAAGCCGCGTTGCGGGAACGGAGAAAGGCGCGGATGCTTATCTGGCTAAGCCGTTTAACGATCGCGAGTTGTTGGCAGAAGTTCGCAACTTATTATCCCTGAAGGAAAACGAGCAGCGCATCAAACAATTGAATGAGTATTTGACTGAATCGGTACTCTCTCGATTTTTGCCCCAAGAAATGGTTCAGCGGGCAGCAGCGGGAGAACTCGCTCTCGATTTACAGCCGGAACCGCGCGTAGTAACGATGTTGTTTAGCGATATCGTGGGTTTTACGCCGCTTTCCAATACCCTCCAGTCGCACCGCATCGCACCGCTGTTGAATGAGTATTTGGAGGCGATGACGGAGGAGATTTTTGCGGCAGGAGGAACGGTCGATAAGTTTGTGGGCGATGCGATTGTGGCCTTGTTCGGCGCGCCGGAGGAGTTGAGTCCCCAAGAGCAAGTTCGACGGGCGGTAACGGCGGCTCGCAGGATGCTTTTGAGGCTAGAAGCGCTCAATCAGCGCTGGCAGGAGGGCGGTTTGCTGGGCGGCGAGGGGCCGCCGCTATTACAGTTTCGCTGCGGTATTCACCAAGGGCCAGTCGTGGTGGGGATGTTTGGCAGCCATCAGCGATCGGATTATACGGCGATCGGACCTGCGGTTAATTTGGCTTCTCGCTTGCAAGAGGTGACGCAGCCGAATACGATTCTGATTTCGGCTGTTGTGGCTGAGTTTCTTGGGGAGAATGAAACTATTGCCCTCGGTCCGCTCAAGCTTAAAGGACTAGAAGAAGAAATTTTAACGTTTCTGGTTCGGAGCTAATTTTTCGGGATAAAAGATTGCTAAGTTCTTGGGTTTGAGACTCCAGAGAAGGGGTAGCAACGAGCGGATTCTTTCGGCTCGAAATACTTCTACTCGATCGACTTTTTAGCTTCTCTGGATTCTTAAAGATTTGATAAAGAAAACATGAAAAACTTGGTTTGTGGGGAACAATTATAGTTAGAGTTCGCCCTTGACTATAAGCGCGTTTTGAGAGGATGCGCTCAATATCTATCTCAAAAAAGAAAATTCTATTATTTGCAGTGACCCAGATCGCAGGTTTAAATTCAATTTGTCACATTGAGTAACCCCGATGGTCACAAAATAGGCTGGAAATTTGCGGCATATTTAAATGTAGATAGAACACCGCAGTTAACCCAGAGCTAAGAGGGAGGGTACTACTATGATGACTACAAATATCCTTGAGATGGCAGCACAAGTCCTTGCTTCTCGGAGCATCTCTCGCTCTCAACAAAGCTTTATGTCTGCCAAGCTAGGAAGTGGAGAACTCAACGAACAAGAACAGATTCTAGTTCGTAGGGTGTTTTACGGAGTGCGTCATGGCTTGCTAAAGACCGTTGAGTAAGTGCATTCCGCTTTCAGTTATTATACTGATAAAGCTTGAATTTTGTAAAGAGGATAAGGGAAAATTTTGCTAAGAATTGCTGAAACCTTCAACCCAGATCGAAATTCAGACCTTGAAAAACCAGCCCTTACGATACATTCCGTACAGAACGAGCCACCAGAGGGCAACTGTTGCGATCGCAAATAATAGGGAGCCGTTCAGTTCGCCCGCCCAAGGGACAAATCCATTTTCGTAAATCCACGCATACAGGCTAGGTGCTTTTTCTCCAGCCCCCACTTTCAGAACGTAAAACATCCGCGTTACTAGCCCCGATGCCACAAACAAGAAAATGGCGTTTGCACCCATCACCTCAAACGGAAATCCCCATTTCTCTATTTTTCTCACCTCAATCGCTTCGTAGCAGGCAGCTAGGAGCAACAACGACCAACCCGCACTCACTAAAACATAAGAACTTGTCCACAACTGTTTGTTAACGGGGAAAATGTTTCCCCAAAGGTAGCCAATAACGAGGCTACCGAGACCGAAAAGCAGTAAATTAACGCTCGTACTCGACTTAATCGGCGCTCGGCGGAGATAATCTCCGGTTAAGTAGCCCGCGATGACCGTGACGATGGCCGGAAGTGTACTGAATAAGCCTTCTGGGTCAAAAGGAGCTTGTTTGTACATGAATTGCTGTCCCAGGAGGGTGCGATCGATGTAACCGACGAGGTTTCCTTCTAGGGTAAGGTTCCCGGAACCAAAACCGGGAACGGGAATCGAGGTCACTGCCCACCAATAGTAGAGGAGGAGGAAGGCAGAACCCAGCCAGAGAGCGCGTCGCGGCAGGTTTAATACGGCGATCGCGCCAAAAAAGTAAGCGATCGCGATCCGCTGCAATACGCCTAAGATGCGTAGATTTTTCTGCAACCCTAGCAGTAGGTTAGCGCTGTTGAGCATTAAGCCCAAAGCAAATAACAGCAGGCAGCGTCGGGCAATGCGAGCATAAACGTTACCCGTCGGTCTATTGTTATCGGTGAGGTATTTGGCAAGCGAAAAAGCCATTGCCACCCCAGAAATGAACAGAAAGGCAGGAAATACTAGGTCGGTGGGCGTAAAACCGTCCCATTCGGCGTGTTCTAGGGGCGGGTAAATATGGTCCCAACTGCCGGGGGTATTGACGAGGATCATTCCCGCGATCGCCATACCGCGAAAGACATCCAAAGATTTAAGGCGTTTAGCTAATCGTGTCGAGCCAGACATTCAGACTTTACGATACTTTTTGCTCCAGTTTAAATTATCCCGGTCAGAAACCGATCTTCTAAATTTCCTCGCTTTTAAAGACAGATTCGTAGTAGAATAGTAAATTGTGTCGAATTAGGGCGAGTTCATGCCTAAACTGAAAACGAAAAAATCGGCAGCGAAGCGTTTTCGCCTGACAGGAAGCGGCAAAATTCGTCGCCGCAAGGCTTATAAGAATCATATGTTAGAGCATAAAACCTCGAAACAAAAGCGCCGCCTGTCGCAGTTAACGTTAGTCAACGAGCGCGACGAAGGCGAAGTGCGCTTGATGCTGCCTTATATCTAGATTAAATAACCAAGAACATTTGTTATGGCAAGGGTAAAACGCGGGAACGTTGCTCGCAAACGTCGTAAAAAAATCCTCAAACTCGCGAAGGGTTTTAGAGGTTCCCACTCGAAGTTGTTCCGCACTGCGAATCAGCAGGTGATGAAGGCGCTACGCAGCGCTTATCGCGATCGCCGTCGGCGCAAGCGCGATTTTCGTCGCCTTTGGATTGCGCGGATTAATGCAGCAGCGAGAATGCACGGCATCAGTTACAGCCAACTGACTGGGCAACTCAAAAAAGTCAATATCGAAATCAATCGTAAAATGTTGGCGCAACTCGCCGTTCTCGATCCCGATGCGTTTAGCGCTGTGGTGGAATTGGCGAAAAAGTCGTCATAATTGCATTCGATTGTCGTGGGATTGCAAGTAACTCGCCGATTTTCTGCGAGTTACTTGCGTTAAGAGGAGCAATTAAAGATTTTGGCTCGATGGACTTCGATACAAACGCTAATGTCGATGCTAGCGGCGATCGCTCTCCTAGGTTCTCCGGCACTAGCACCGCGCCCTCTGCGGGCGGCAAGTCTGGCTGAGATTGTCGATCGCGGTAAATTAATCGTTGGGGTGAAAGATAACCTACGTCCGCTGGGATTTCGGGATGAAGCCGGGAATTTACAAGGATTGGAAATCGATATCGCCCGTCAGTTAGCCGCTGAAATCTTAGGCAGTCCGGAGGCGGTGGAGTTTCGTCCGCTCGGCAATTTGGAACGATTAAACGCTCTTTCAGAGGGGCGAGTCGATGTCGTCATTGCCAACCTCTCTCAAACGGCATCGCGCGATCGCTTTGTTAATTTCAGCCGTTACTACTATCTCAATAGTACCGCCTTCCTAACCCTCAACCCCAACCTCCAACGACTCGGCGATTTGTCCTCGAAAAAAATTGCCCTGCTGCAAGGCTCGAGTACGATCGCAGTGGTTCGTCACGAACTATCCACAGCAACGCTCGTCCCGGTACAATCCTATCAAGAAGCGCGATCGCTGCTCGAGAGTGGCAAAGCGGACGCATTCGCTGCCGATCTTCCCGTTCTCGTCGGTTGGGTACAAGAAAATCCTCGTTACCAACTACTGCGCGATCGCATCCCCGGAGAGAGTCTGAGCATTGCCCTGCCTAAAGGACTAGCCTACAGCACCCTCTACCTGCGTATCAACCAACTCCTCTCCAACTGGCAAATTTCCGGCTGGCTGAAGGAACGGATCGAACGCTGGGGACTTAACTCGCGAACAATAAAGAATCAATAACATAAAAGTGTTTGGATAAACTCAAAATGAATGAAACTTTACCCACAATTTATTTAATCGTCCTGCTTGTTATCCTTAGCTTTGCCGCGATTTTCGTTTTCGTACAACTGTTTAATGTACGACGAATAGAAGGAAGAATTTCTAAACTAGAAGCTAAACTCAAAAAGGAAAAAGGAAGCGCCAAAGATTACTATGAGTTGGGCGGAATGTATCTAGATAAGAAAATGTTCGTTCAAGCCACAAAGTTATTTGAAAAATCTTTGAAAGCAGAAGAGAAAATCGCCCCAGATAACCTCGCTCTCGTGCATAATGGACTCGGTTACGCCTACTTCGCTAACGAACAATACGATCTAGCGATCCGGCAGTATAAAGAGGCGCTAAAATATAATAAAGAATATCCAATAGCTTTAAATAATTTGGGCTTGGCTTACGAACGTAAGAAATTAGTCACTCAAGCCGTAGAAGCCTACGAAGAAACTTTAAAATACGATCCCAAAAATGCCGTTGCTAAAAAGCGAGTTGAATCTTTGCGGAAGCGTATCGCTCCGGTGAGTTAATAGAAATAGGAAAAGGTGGAGCGTTATGAAATTCCGAGTTATTACCGAACTCTTTAAAGAAACCTGGGAAGAATGGCAAAAGGATAAAGCCTCCCGTTTGGCGGCGGCTTTAGCTTACTATACGGTTTTTTCCCTCGCACCGCTCTTAATTATCGCGATCGCAATTGCGGGGGCAATTTTTGGGGAAGAAGCCGCGCGGGGTGAAATTGTCGGGCAAATTCAAGGCTTAGTTGGCACAGAAGGAGCGAAAGTTATTGAAGCCGCGATCGAAAATGCCAGCAAACCCGATACCAGCAGTTTAGCATCGTTCTTAAGCATCATTGCCCTACTATTTGGCGCATCGGGCGTATTCGCAGAACTCCAAGACGCACTCAATACGGTTTGGGAAATTGAAGTTAAACCGGGACGAGGCATTAAAAACTTCATCAGGAAGCGAATTTTATCGTTCTCTGCCGTGTTGGGGATTGGGTTCTTACTCCTCGTTTCCTTAGTGTTAAGTGCCGGTTTAGCAGCGGTAAGTAATTACCTTAACGGCATACTGCCGGGAGCAGATTTTATCTGGAAGATTGTAGACTTCGTTCTCTCTTTTGTCATCGTGACGCTTCTATTTGCGTTGATGTATAAATATTTGCCGGATGTCAAAATAAAATGGAATGATGTCTTAATTGGTGCGGCAATGACTGCTTTGCTATTCAGCATTGGAAAATCGATTCTGGGCATTTATTTAGGCGGCGGTAGTTTCGGTTCAACTTATGGGGCGGCGGGTTCTTTAATTATCGTTTTGGCTTGGGTTTACTACTCCGCCCAAATCCTCTTTTTTGGGGCAGAATTTACCCAAGTTTACGCGCGTCGATTTGGTTCTCAAATTGTTCCCGAACGACACGCCACTTGGACGGATGAACGGGCGAAGTTTGAGCGGGAGAAGGGAAGAAGAAGGGATAATTCGTAATTTGTAATTCGTAATTCGTAATTCGTAATTTGTAATTCCCCAATTCCCCATTCATCACTCATCACTCATCACTCAGAATTCCCCAATTCCCCATTCCCCATTCATCATTCACCACTCATAATTCATAATTCATAATTCATTATTAACGACTTCACCGATACAATAACTGGCAATGTCGCGATCGCGGAACCACGCCAGCGTTTCTGAAGCGCGTTCTCGTCCCACGATCGCCACAAATCCGATTCCCATATTAAACGTATCGAACATATCTTCTTCCTTAACTTCACCTACTTTCGCCAACCAGCGGAAAATCCCCGGAATTTCCCAGCTATCAGCCTCCAATCGCACGGATTTACCTTCACCCAAGCAGCGAGGTAAGTTCTCCGGCAGTCCGCCGCCAGTGATATGCGCCATCCCGTGAATCTCCATTCCGTCGCGCAATGCCTCTAAAATTGGTTGCACGTAGAGGCGCGTTGGTGCAAGCAACACTTCGCCCAAACTTCTCCCACCTAACTCCTCGGGCGTTGCATCCCACGCCAAACCACTCTTTTCAACAATTTTGCGCGCCAAACTAAAGCCGTTACTGTGCAATCCCTGACTGGCTAACCCGATCGCTACATCACCCACTTCAACTTGCGAACCATTCAATATTTTCTGCTTCTCGACAATTCCAACGCAAAATCCCGCCAAATCGTATTCGCCGTTTCCATAAAATCCCGGCATTTCTGCGGTTTCGCCGCCTAATAAGGCGCAATTACTCTGCCGACAACCCTCGGCAATTCCCGCGACGACTTCGGCGAGTTGTTCGGGTTCGAGTTTCCCTGTCGCTAAATAATCAAGGAAAAAAAGCGGTTCTGCGCCCAATGTCAGCACGTCGTTGACGCACATCGCCACTAAGTCTATTCCTACTGTATCGTGACGATTGAGGGCGCGGGCGAGCATTAACTTCGTCCCTACGCCATCGGTTCCCGATACGAGAACGGGTTCTTTGTAACCCGATGGCAACTGAAAACAGCCGCCAAAACCGCCTAATCCCCCTAATACGCCGTCGCGGTAGGTACTTTCGACGCTTTGGCGAATGCGATCGACAAATAAACGTCCGGCGACAATATCAACTCCTGCGTCTCGATAATCCATAAGTCCTTCTTCTAACTAATCTCAGTAAGTTTCATTATTTTTAATCACTCAAACGTACAAAATCCCCCTTGATGGGATTGCTTTTTATCATAAGTTGTGCATGGAATCCCTCTGAAGTATTAGTGAATCTTTTAAAAAGTCTGGAAGCTCATAAATGTTTGTAAATAAAAGTAAATTTTATGGCACTAATGGAAGGTTGATGGAGTCTGATGTTTGATTTACTTCTTGCTCGGAGAAAAATACGCGAGCTTGCGATCCCCGATCCCGAAACCCAAAACTTCATGATAGGCTGTTGCAGTTCATTTACACGCACTACTCTTAAACACCGCTCGATCGAAAATCCGGGACATACTGCTGAACCAACTGCAAGATTTCGAGAAAGCCTAACACCAAGAAACTTATGAGTCAGAAATTTTTAGGTAGTCTAACCGCTTCTTTAGTTCTTACCGCACTGGGAACGACCGCCGCGATCGCGCAAACGCTACCTCCCTCTCAAAACGTTGCCGCCAACTCAGCTACAATCGCGACAACCTCGACTCCAACTCGCATTCTGACCCACAAATTGGGCGACTCTAATGCTGCCACGCTCTACATTCGCAGTATCCCCCTTCTCACCTTTGTTGCCGCACCCGCTCAAAACGATCCCGCACAAGCTGCAAACGCCGTCGCCGAACGCCTCAAAGCCCTCAACCCGAACGATGCCAATGCCATTACGGTAGGCTGGAATGAGGCGCGTCAAGCTTACCTCATGACCCTCAACGGTCAAGAATTGGCGTTAGTGGACGGCAAGCAAACCATATTGCCCGATACCACGCGCAATGTCACCCAAGATGCCATCCAAGCGACCAACCGCTTGCGGCGTTTGTTAGGGAATGCTGCGCCCCTGCAAGCTAACCAATTAATATTACGTCCTGAAGCCGCCGCCGCCCCTCAAGCGCCAGAACAAAGAACGGTTTCAGTTCAACGCGGTATGGCTTCCTGGTACGGGCCTGGTTTCCACGGTCGTTTGAGTGCTAGCGGCGAACGGTTCAACCAAAACGCAATGACCGCCGCCCACCGAACCTTACCTTTCGGCACGCGCGTGCGCGTCACCAATCGCAATAACGGTCAGTCCGCGATCGTGCGGATCAACGATCGCGGACCTTTCGTGCGCGGTCGCATTATCGACCTCTCCGTTGGTGCTGCCAAACAGATTGGAATGTACGGCAGTGGCGTAGCTCCGGTCGAAGTTGAAGTTCTCGGTCGTTAAGTTTAAAGGTCACGCGATCGCAGCGCTCGCGATCGCGGCATAATCTTGTAGGGGCATAGCATTGCTATGCCCTTACAGCCATGAAAATAAGGATATCAAGAGAGGGGAATGGGAATGCGAGTCTTAAAAACGATCGCGGGCTTGCAAGCTTACCTAAACGACGAACGGGTTAGCCGCGAGATTGGCTTAGTACCGACGATGGGAGCCTTGCACGCCGGACACCAGCGTTTGCTCGAACGCGCGATCGCAGAAAATGACCGCACGGTAGCCACAATTTTTGTCAATCCCCTTCAATTCAGCCCTCAAGAAGATTTAGAGCAATATCCCCGCAATCTCGATCGCGATTGTCAATTTTGCCAAAATTTAGGCGTAGATGTCGTTTTTGCCCCGTCCCCAGAAGAGATGGGCATCTTTCCCGGTCAAAATGAACGTTCGCTCGCCGTGATTCTACCGCCCGCCGATATGGTAACGGGATTGTGCGGTCCCTTTCGACCGGGGCATTTTGCGGGCGTGGCGACGATTGTCACCAAGCTCTTGAATATCGTGCAGCCGACTCGCGCTTATTTTGGGGAAAAGGACGCGCAACAACTGGCGATAATTCGCCGTTTAATTCGGGATTTAAACATTCCGGTCGAAATTCGCGCCTGCTCGACAGTTCGGGACGAATTGGGTTTGGCTTTGAGTTCTCGCAATCAATATTTATCAGCCAGCCAAACCGAGCAAGCGACTATTTTGTATTGGAGTTTAGAGGCAGCGCGGCAAGCTTTTCGAGCCGGAGAACGCGACAGTAAGGTTCTGAGCGCGATCGCCGCAGAGAAACTAGCAACTGTTCCGGAAGTGCAGGTGCAATACTTAGAATTGGTCGATCCGGCTTCGTTGCAACCAATCGAGCGGATCGAAACGGCAGGGTTACTCGCGATCGCGGCTTACCTGGGTTCGACCCGCCTCATTGATAATGTCATTCTGCGCGATCGCCAGCCCATCATTGCCATTGACGGGCCCGCTGGTGCCGGAAAATCAACGGTAACGCGCCACGTTGCCGAAGCCCTCGACTTCTTTCACCTCAATACTGGAGCCATGTATCGCGCTGTTACTTGGTTGGTGCTGCAAGCGGGGATCGATACCGACGACGAACCCGCGATCGCGGAACTTCTGCAATCAGTTGCGATCGAATTTCTCCCCACGGACTCCCCCACCGGAATGCAGATTACCATTAACCAGCAAGATGTGACGAAAACGATTCTTTCCCCTACCGTAACCGATAGCGTTTCCGCCGTCTCCAAACTGCCCGCCGTTCGCAGCGCCCTCGTTCGCCAGCAGCAAGCGATCGGCAAAAAAGGCGGTATTGTTGCCGAAGGGCGAGATATCGGAACTCATGTTTTTCCCGATGCCGAGCTAAAAATTTATTTAACCGCCTCGGAACGCGAACGCGCTCGCCGCCGACGCAATGACCTACTGGCGCAGGGCGAACTCAACCTCAGCCTCGAACAAATCGAGAAAGATATTCAACGGCGAGATTTTCTCGATAGCACGCGCAAAATTGCTCCCCTTCGCAAAGCTCCCGACGCGATCGAAATCGTGACCGACAATCTCAATATTGAAGAAGCCACCGAAGCTATCCTAAACTGCTACCGCGAGGCGTTTTCAAAGCGAACAAAATAATTTAGAGCGACCCAGAGAATTGATTCGACTCAAGATATAATACAACCGTAAACAGGGTGAAGCGATGAACCGGAACATTAAGAAAGGAAAAATATTTCCAGAAATTCCGGATTGAGGGGTCTTGTCATTGCAGACAAGCAGTAACTATAATCATCAGCACTAGAGCGATTTAGATCGCGATAAATTTCGCTCGAACGGGGGGACTCGCTGGCAGAGCGAGAGATTAAAAAAGAGCATCAAAAGCGTTGCTCTTGGGATTGGGGCAGGTCTCGATACCCAGTCATCTTTATAGAGGAGTTAAGGAGACTTAGACATTGGCGGAACATTCTTCATTGGTCTGGCAGCGACGCGCTGCTTTCGCGATCGCAATTGCAGCAGCAAGCTATGCAGCGGGTTTGTTGTGGTCTTTTAAATCAGCTTCCAACTCGTCCAAACTCGGTGCGTTTTCGTGGAATATCGGGGCGCGCTCGGCTCAAGCTCAGACTATCGCGTTGGGCGAATCGGAAGTTATTGATAGCTTAGTAACTCGCGTCAGCGGGTTAGATGCCGCACAAAAACAAATTTATGACTATGCCGTCCCCAAACAGTTTCAGGGACAAATTATCAAGGATATTAGCGTACCGTCAGGGCGCAAAGTGATTGCTCTAACCTTTGACGATGGACCGTGGCCAAAAAGTACCAATGAGGTCTTAAGCATTCTCAAAAAATATGACATCAAAGCTACTTTTTTCGTGGTTGGACAAAACGTTAAAAGTTTTCCGGAACTCGCGCAAAAAGTGGTTAAAGAAGGTCACATTATTGCCAATCACAGTTGGAACCATCCTTACCGTCATCACACTCGAGAAGCAGCAGCGCAGCAAATCGATCGCACCGACGATATTATCTATAAAACCACGGGCGTAAAAAGCGCCTTCTTCCGACCGCCGGGAGGAATCCTTAAAAATGGTTTAGCGACTTATGCGGCGGAGAAAAACGATGTCATCGCTATGTGGTCTGCCGATTCTCAGGACTATCGCGCTTCCAGCGCCGCCCAGATTCATAATGTCATGCGGGATGCAGGACAGGGTGGCGTTGTCCTCATGCACGATGGCGGCGGCGATCGTCACCGGACGGTTGCTGCATTACCAACGATTATCGAAAATCTCCGCAACCAGGGATATGAGTTTGTTACGCTTCCCGAGTTGTTGGATTTGAAGGCGAAGGCAGCGCAACAACCCAAAGTAGAGGCGCAAAAGTCGCAGACCGGAACCCAGAAACCAGCGAAAAAAGCGAGTTCGTAACCTCAATTTTGAAAATATTTTTAATATTTAGTCGCCCGGTTTCAAAATGAGACCGGGTTTTTTAAACAAAAGTGCAATTTGCGAGTAACGCTTGCTGTAGCAAGCTTTGATAGTCCCGATCGCCGATAATCATCGAGCCGAAGCGTTCGAGGTGGGGGTTTTGCAATTGTGCGTCGAAGAGAATAAAATTATGACTTCTTAAATGTTCGACTAATTTCACCATTGCGACTTTAGAGCCGTCAGGAATGCGGAAAAACATCGATTCACCGATGAAAGCTCCACGAAGAGTCAATCCTAAAATACCGCCAGCGAGTTCGTCGCCTTGCCAGGTTTCAAAACTGTGCGCTAAACCCGCGCGGTGCAGTTCTCGATAAATGAGTTGGAGTTCGGGCGAAATCCAGGTTGTTTTGCGATTGGCACAACCTTCGCATACGGCTTCAAAGGCGCGATCGATCGCAACGCTAAAACGATTTTGATTGAGGATACGTTGAAGGGATTTTGGATAGCGGAAGTGATGGTCGAGGGGAATTATCGCACGCTGGCGACTGCTATACCAGCCGAGTTCGCCCCTTTCGTTCGACATCAGAAAATATCCCCGAGCGTATCCTTCCACGATCTCCGCCACATCAAAGGCCATTAAATGTTAGAAATGTTAGAAATGTTAGAAAATATAGTAAATATTTAAGGTTTTTGAGATTTAACTTGTAAATTTTTGTTTGAGAAATGACTCAACCCATACCGCCGATACCGCCGATTACGCTTCCCCCTATGCGCAATCCCCAGCAAGAAGGGGACTGGCTAAAAAAAGCTTTACGGGATTGGCTCGATCGCGAATTTATTCCCGAAACCGTCAATCAACAGATCGCCGAACGCGCTTCCCAAATTTTTGTCCGCCAGCGTTTAGAGGGCGAGAACGATCTCGGTTGTTTGGTCATTGCCATTGTTACTGAGATGCAGGCTTTTGATTTTAGCAAAAGTTTTTATAGCGAATTTGCGATCGCGAACGCTGTTAGCGACTTAATCCTCGACAGTTTGGGGATCGATCGCTGCTGCGGGCAGTAGTTCGATTCAGTTATCGGAGAGCAGTAACCCATTTGTTTAGTTACCGGAAAAATTTTCGTTCGTAGACGATTTCCTGTTCGGGGATTACTGCTCGCTAGTTCCTGATAACTGATAACTGATAACTGTTAACAGATAACGATTAAACTACCAACTCGACTTAACAACACCCGGAAGTAAACCTTCGTGCGCCCACTCTCTGAAGACGTTCCGAGACAAACCAAAGTCGCGATAGTAACCTCTCGGTCTTCCTGTCGCCCAGCAACGGTTGCGCAAGCGGACTTTAGCGCTGCTGCGAGGTAACTGTTGAATTTCGCGGTGAATTTCTAATTTTTCGAGCTGAGAACTCGTCGTTCTAAACTTTTCTTTCAATTCTGCGCGTCTTTCCGCGTACTTATCTACGAGTTTCTGGCGCTTTTTCTCGCGCTCGATCATGCTCTTCTTTGCCATTGAGTCCTGAGTTCTGGATTTTAGACAGCATTCTCGATTTTAACTCATTTTGAAGGCGGAAAATCCCCAATCTAGATTTTCTCTCCTGTCTCTCCTCCTGCCGTTACTCAAAAACCCCAGTAACGCCAGCCCACCCCGATGCTAGTTCTCCCAATCCCCTTACGCCGGAAACCCAAAAATTCTCTACTATGACTTAAGGATTTTGTCAAGCTATTTTTCCCAATTAGCTCTCTAGCGCTTATAACAAAGCTTGAATATCTTTGGCTAAATCTTCCGGCTTAGTCGTAGGCGGATAGCACTTAACGACCTTGCCGCTGCGATCGACCAGAAACTTAGTAAAGTTCCATTTAATTCCTTCCGTCCCCAAAATACCGGGTGCTGCTTGAGTCAAGTACCGATATAAAGGATGAGCGTTGCTTCCATTCACGTCAATTTTTTGGAAAAGGGGAAAAGAAACGCCAAAGCGAGTTTCGCAGAAAGACTGAATTTGCGACGAATTTCCGGGTTCCTGCTGCCCGAATTGATTGCAGGGAAATCCTAAGATTTCCAACCCTCGATCGCTAAAGCGCTCGTATAAAGACTGCAATCCTTGGTATTGAGGCGTAAAGCCGCACTGACTCGCCGTATTGACAATCAGTAAAACTTTATCTTTATAAGTATTTAATGACACCGGATTGCCATCAATCGCGATCGCGGAAAGGTCATAAATCGATGCAGGTGCTTGTGCGGTCACAGGATTAAAATACTCCCCAGTTTTAAAAGATATCCAACTTTTGGACAGTATATAGCGTTTTTCCTAAGCGTGAGGCACGCTTTTTTCAAAGTTCCGCTGACGATTTCGCTTCGTTAAGCGTGCAAGTCAACTCGTTACTGGCTCGCCCCCCAAAATTTAATTTCGTCGGGGCAAGCGCTAATTAAATATTGACCGTCAGGCGAGATGGCAATGCCGTTCACGGGGAGCGCGTGAGCTTTAATGCGGCGCAGTATCTCGCCCGAATCGAGGTGAATAAATTCGATCGTGCCATCTTGATGACCGCTAATCGCCAATTGGTTATCGGGACTGAGCGTTAAGCAAGTCACATGAGAGGACTGAATATTTAACGGTCCCAATAAATCGCCGGTTGCAAAATCCCACAGTTTAATATTGCTATTTTCGTGTCCCGTAACCAAAATACTCCCGTCGGAGGTAAGAGCTAAGGCAGTTGTACCGAAGGAGTAGTCATTGAAAGGACAAATTGTCTCGCCGGTTTGTAAATCCCAGAGTTTGACGTTACTGTGCAATGCACCGCTAATTAACGTTAATCCATCGGGGGAAATCGCGATCGCACTGACCCCCACCGCCGCATCGTTCAAAGGGCCTAGCAGTTCGCCCGTCAGAAAGTCCCAGCGTTTGACTTTCGTTCGTTCCGCGCCGCTAATCACCGTATGACCGTCCGGCATCACGGCCAGACAGCGAGTTTCCTTAGAAAACAAACTCCATTGCACTACCAGCGTACTGGTTGCTAAATCCCAAATTTGGATCGGGTGGACTGCGCTTCCGGTGAGGAGATATTGTCCGTCTGGGCTAATGGCGAGACAATCGATATTCCGAGCGGCGCGATCGCCCAGGCTTCGATAACATTCTAAAGAGGCGTAAGGTGTCGGCGCAATCTCGAATTCGGCGAGTTCGGCTCCATTATTGCTTTCCCAGCCCCGAGTTTCCCGGGCAATTGCCGCTTCTGTAGGGACAGGGGTAGCGGGCGGTGCTAGATCGGGTTCTGAAAAATTGTTTTGTAATTCTGAGGTTGTCGGCGCAACTGGAGGTACTTCGACGCTCGCAAACGGCTCGGCAAAGCTTTCAGAGAGAGTAGAAACGGTCGTATCGGGAGGAGTCGCCGTTGCAAAAGGATCGGCGAAGGCTGCCCCCGCATCAGTAAGGGGAGAAGGATCGGAGTTTTCCGCAGGCGCGAAGGGATCGATAAAGGCAGTAGCAGCCTCAGTCTCGGCGGCGGGATTGGAGTTGCTCGCGAAGGGATCGACAAAATTTTCCGTTACGTTCGCTACCGGGTTGAGTTCGATACTTTCGGAAGTGGTTAAGGGAGGGTAGTTGGTTTCTGGGGGGGGAAATTCAGCGGTGGGGGGAACGGGTTCGAGAACGGGTTCGGGCTCGACAGGTTGTGGCGTTGGCGGAGCGAGGGGTTCGGTGGGGAGAGATTGACGCGGGAGCTTGGTTTTGTTGAGGGCAGATTTGAGGGCTTTTTGGAAGGGGATGCGATCCCAGGAAGTTTCAACGACTTCGATATAGTTTAAGTAGGGCTGCGGGACGATCGCGGTAACGTCGGCGGTGCGATCGCTAGTGACAATGGCTGCGATTTTTTGCAGTTCGGGATCGGTTTGGAGTTTTTTCAGCACTTCCCAACCGCTAACGATAGCAAGCTCGAAGTTAAAGATGACAACCCGCAAACCGACGCGATCGCTGTCTAACAATACGATTGCTTCTTCGCCATCGCTCGCCTCGACAACCTCGAAGTTGCCGCTGGGAAGCATTTCTCTAATCTGCGCCCTCCGAGTCGCAAGTTCGTCAACAATTAGAACTTTATTCGCTGCCATCGTTGTTGCCTTTGCATTTCTCCTACTCTCAATATTAAGATGTTATCGACCCTTATTCAAAATTCAAAATTAAGAATTAAGAATTCCTGGAGCGTGCAAATCACTCCAACTAATTGAGAGGGAGCGAGAGAGAATAGAGAGAAGGAATGACTTGTTTTTATCCCGCTCCTTCATCCTTAATTATTCGGTCTTCATCATTCATTATTTATCATTCATTATTTATCATTCACTGTGTCTGAGTTTCAAATTTACACGGAATTATTACAGCAGTTGATGCAGGAACGAGGAATTTCGAGTTTTCGACAATTTTGTCAGCAATCGGGACTGTCGGCGCGTCAACTGCTGCGCTTGCGTCGAGGAGAATTGTTGCAAATGCGGATCGAGGATGCGTTGAAGGTTAGCTCGACACTGCAAATTCCCTTGCAAGGTTTAATCGAACAATTTACGGCGACTCCTGCGGCCGGGAGTGTAGCGGAGTTTAAGGCAGGATCGGAAGAGGAAGGGAAAAAGACTGAGGATTTCAAGGCTTTGCAACAAGAATACTTGCAGTTGCAACAGCACTTGCAAGACCAGCGCGAACTGCTGATGCAAGAGTTTCAGCGCAGTAGTTTGCAAGCGATCGAATCTTGGTTAGTCTCTTGGTCGGCGGCGGCGACCAAGGCAAAAGAAAATCCCGATTTACCGGCAACGAGATTATTGCCTTTGGTCAAACCGCTCGAGCAACTGCTACAGCAATGGCAGGTAGAAGCGATCGCGACGGTAGGAGAAGAACTCCAGTACGATCCCCAACTCCATCAGCCGGTTGAAGGAACGGCGCAACCCGGCGAGCGGGTGCGCGTGCGTTACGCGGGTTATCGCCATCGAGGGCAACTGCTGTTCCGCGCTAAAGTGAGTCCTGTGTCTTAGTTCGCGTCAGCAGAAGAGTCTTCTACTGCGTTGTCATCCTCGCGATCGCTGCCGGACGGACGGTTATCATAGCGTTTGTTCCGGAAGGTACGACCGCGATTTAGCGATTTCCGGAACCGGCGCGCGTAAGCTTTATTGCGCAGCGCTTTTTCTTTCTTTGGATTGCGACGTTTCGACATGGTTTCCTCATAGACACAGATTAAAAGGCCCCTGGTGCGTTGTAATTCACTCCCAAGCATCCCAGAGGCATAGCGGGCTTTTTCTAGAGTGTGCCGCGAGATTGACACTCCACTGCTTAAAGGCGAGTGGATTCTTGAGCTAATCACTGCGCTTTCTGGTTGCCCTTACTTACGTCTTACATGATTATGTCTGAACCGAACTTACTAGAATATCACTTGCTATCTAGGTGTCCTTTTTAGGGTTCACTCTCCAAGCGTTTTCCCGTTTCCGGGAGATTCGGGTATGCCCTACCCTATCTGTCTTGCGACAAGTCTTTTACTTGTTTTCATTCGCCGTTGTTTATCGGCTACTGCGCTATGATTTACGAGGTTTTCGCTACCCTCCTTTTTGTCTCTTGTGCAGACTTTCGAGTTCTAGGGTTCAACTCAGTATGAGCCATTCACTACCGCCCACTCAGGGAATTCAAACCGGTTCCATTATAACATAAAGCCGTCCTACGCTTTGTTAAAGGACGTAGCTCTAAACCCAAATTTTCGGTAAAACGAAATTCAAAGCGCGAGGCAATTTGAATTTCTTGTTAATTGTGACCCACTATCGAGGGGGACTGCTGCGCGCTGGGAGGCGGGCTAGCGTCATCGCGACCTCGAGGGGGAGCAAACCCTAGGGAACCCGGAATTCGACACATCTAAAAACAATATCAACTTTTGTCTCTTTGTTGTCCCCCTTTTACTAAAGCGATCGCGTGTTTCAATCAGTCAGGGAGGCGAGGGGATACGATTATCGATCGAGCTTTAGATCGGCTCGGATTGCGGCGGGTTGGGAACGGAAGCCTCAGTTAAAACGGATTTGAGGTGCGATCGCGCGGTTAAGTGGCAGCGCGCAATTAGCAGCGAGGAGTGACAGCGCACGGCGAGTTCGTCGGTGTAACTGCCCAGGGTATGCCGTTCGATTCCCCATTCGCGCGTCGTTCCCGCTAAGGTGAGATCGACGTTAGCTGAGGCTTGAATGACAGCTTCTAAAGGTTGACTATTTCCGACGGCGACGATTTCGAGACGCGATCGCGCAGCGGGGGGGAGTGAGTCGAGCAAACGTTGCAATTCGTGGGTTAATGCTTGCGATGGTTCGGCTTCGGGTTCCGGGCGCAAAATCGTCAGCTGTCGGGAGTCGTCGTTCACGAGTAGGCGCAAGGCTAACTCCAGGGCTAAATCGTCGTGAACGTTGGCAGCGTAAGGAACCAGGAGGGTATTGAGGCGAGTGCGCCCGCGATCGACGAATACCGCCACATCTACGGGCGCGCCGCGCAGAATCTGCCCGACTCTACCGCCTAAACGATTGCTGCTGAATGTCGGGCGATGCCAACCGACGAGGATTAAGTCGGCGCGATCGAGGCGGGCGATTTGGATGGTTTCGCGCGCCACATCGTTTGTCGTGCGGATGATGGGTTGGATGAGCTTTTTGGCTTCCGTCAATTCGAGGCTGTTTATTAATCCCTCGAGGGTGGTGCGCCGTTCCTGCATTAATCGTTCTGCTTCGACCGGGGTACTCTCAAAGGCGTAATCTTCTTGCAGTTGGATCAAACTCAGGGGATGCACGACAGCAGGCGGTTGTCCTTGCCCTGCAAGCGAGATCGCTAATTGCAACAAACCGCGCTGCGTATCGGGATTTGCTACCGGAACCAGAATGCGATAATTGGGTGCGAGTTCCTGCGTTTCATCCTCCACCGTATCCAAACGAATCAGGCGTTTCGGGAATGTCCATTCCAACAGCGGCGAAGTCATGAACGTCGTTACTAAAGCCATAATCACCAACATCGCAAACAGTAACGGCGAAATAACGCCCAGGCTCAACCCAATATTAAGAACGATTAACTCCGTTAGTCCGCGCGTATTCATCAGCCAGCCTAAAGCCGAAGCTTCTCGATTTTCAATCCCGCAAACCCTTGCAGCAATGTATGTTCCCGCGTATTTGCCAATGACGGCAACCCCTAAAATAGCTGCGCACAATCCCCAGAGTTCCGGGCGATCTAACAGACCAATTTGCGTTCGCAAACCGCTATAAGCAAAAAATACGGGTAGCAAGAAAATTAAAACAAAATCTTCGGTTTTTTCGGCAATTTCTCTCGTTAATCCTGCATTTTTAGGCATAACTGCCCCTAACAGAAATGCTCCAAAAATTAAGTGAATTCCAATAAATTCTGTAATTAAGGCAGAAGCAACAACTGCCATATAAATTCCCGCAAGGGTCAATTGTGTCAAACGCCCTCTGCGGTTGTAATATTTTGCCAACCGTTTCAAGAATTTTCGTCCGATTGTTAACATCAAAGCGATGTAGATTATCGATTCGATAATCGTAGGTAAAGCACCCGTCATACTATTGGTTCGCGTTACCGCGATCGCGACGGCGAGCAAACACCACGCTGTCACGTCATCCACCGCCGCACAAGTTAAGGCTAACGTACCCAATCGCGTATTTTGTAGGTTATTTTCAGTAATAATTCTGGCTAGAACTGGAAAGGCAGTAATCGACATTGCTGCGCCTAAAAACATCGCAAAAGCAGTAAAAGAGACGCTGTTATTCGAGACTTGCGGGTACAGGAGCAACGCCAAAATACTTCCCAATGAAAAAGGAACCAGAATGCTAACGTGGGAAGTTAAGATTGCAATGTCTAAGTTCCCCTTTAGATATTTTGGGTTTAATTCTAAGCCGATCAAAAACATGAAAAAGATCAGCCCGACATCTGAAATAACCTCTAAAAAAGGGATTGTTTCTGGTGGAAATAAGGCTCCCGACCAGTGGGGAGCAATTAACCCCAATAGCGACGGGCCTAACATAATTCCGGCAACAATTTCACCAATAACTTGAGGCTGTTTTATCCAGCGAAAAGCCGAACCGACAAGACGCGAAATCCCGATGACAATAAGAACTTGAGCGAGAACGAGGACCGGTAAAGGCATAACTTTAAATCCATCAATTACAGCAAAGAGTTGAAAGCCAAGGGTACCTCGGACGATACTATCGTATAAGCGAGTTAAACAAAAATTTCTCTTAATTTAGTATTAAAATACTAATCTACAGAAAATTCTTGAAAGTGAACCGCGAATCTTGAATAATAGGAAGGATCGTTATTCCTTTGTGAAGCAAGGGAACAAAGAATTCGTTAGCAGAGTCGGCCCGGAAGCGGTCATGCTTGATGCTCGTCACGCCGTTCGTGCCTTGCAAGTAGCCTAAATTGCTAGAATACCTCAAAACCCCTAACGCAGAGCAAAGATTGTAGCTCTTCATTCAGATTAAGCGGGATACCAGATGCGGATATTTATTAGTACCGGGGAAGTTTCGGGCGATTTACAAGGCGGGTTGTTAGTGGAGGCGTTGTATCGCCAAGCGGCCGCTGCGGGCATCCCTTTAGAGATCGTCGCCTTGGGGGGCGATCGCATGGCAGCAGCGGGGGCAGAACTCCTCGGCAATACCAAGGGCATCGGTTCGGTAGGTTTGCTAGAAGCGATTCCCTTTATTCTGCCGACGTTGCAAGTGCAAAAAGCAGCAAAGCAATATCTGAAAAATAATCCGCCCGATCTTATTGTTTTAATCGACTACGCAGGGCCAAATAACGTTATCGGCAACTACGCACGCCAGCATCTCCCTAACGTGCCGATCGTCTACTATATCGCACCGCAGTATTGGATTTGGACACCATTTCCCAATGACATCAAAAAGATGATTGCAGTCACCGATCGCTTGCTAGCTATTTTCCCCGAAGAAGCGCGGTTTTTTGAAAAGCGAGGCGTATCGGTGGGATGGGTAGGACATCCCCTTGTCGATCGCCTCCAGAACCCGCCAAAGCGTGAGGAAGCGCGACAGGAATTAGGAATTGCCCCCGACGAACTCGCCATCTCTTTATTCCCCGTTTCGCGCCGCCAAGAAGTGAAATATTTATTCCCGAATTTATTTTCCGCCGCGCGAGAAGTTCAGGAGCAATTGCCGCAAGTTCGTTATATTATTTCCCTCTCGCTGCCGGTGTATCGCAAGCCGATTCAAGAACAGATCGATAAGCACGGGTTAAAGGCGATAATTTGGGAAGGACACAGTTTAACGGCAATGGCGGCGGCAGATCTGGCGATCGCGAAATCGGGAACGGTAAACCTGGAAATTGCCCTGATGGGTATTCCTCAATTGGTGGTGTATCGTCTCAGTCCGATTACCTTGGGGTTTGCGCGAACGGTGCTGAAATATCCTTCGCCGTTCCTCGCACCGCCGAACTTAGTGCTGATGGAACCGATTGTGCCGGAGTTGTTTCAAGAAGAGGCAACGCCAGAGAATATTGCTCAAAACGCGATCGATTTGCTGTTGAATCGAGAACGACGCAATAAAATGCTGCACGATTACCAACGGATGCGCGATTGTTTGGGAGAAGCAGGCGTGTGCGATCGCGCCGCGCGGGAAATCTTAGAGTATCGCAAATAAAGATTTACGGCCTCATTTCTCCATGAGCGAGGATCCCAGAACTCGGTACAATAGTCAATGTTTAAGGATTGTATACAATCTTGAGGAGCGCTCCGAATGGCAGAAGAAACGAATCCCCCAGAACAGCAGTCAGAACAGGTTGAAGCTGCCGCCGAACCCAAGGCACAAGACGCAGCAGATACACCAAAAGCGAAACCGCCCGCTAAAGAGAAGCCTCCCGCCGCCGAAAAAGCGAAAAAGCCCAAAGCCCCGGCAGTGGAAGACAAGCCCTTTACTGAATTTATGCAACAAGATTTCCTTCCCGCCTTGCAAACAGCAGCCGCGAAGGAAGGGGCAAAAGATATGAATCTCAAGTTTGTCAATGAAGCTGTTCCGATTGTCGGTGCTTCGGCGACGGAAGCTTGCTGGCAAGTACGCGGCAGTTGGGGAAGAGACAACTATCAGTTCAATATTTATTTCCCCGATGCCGATATTCAAGGCAAAAAAGGCTTTTCTTTTTCGACTAACGGTGCAAAGCCTAGCATTCTCGAATCGTTTATGATTGACGAACGTAAAGTCAGTTTGGATCTGATGGTGTTGTACGCCGTACAACGCCTGAATGCTGAAAAACTGTTAGCGAGAAATTAGCTCGAACCGTTTATCTGTAGCCGAATGAAAATTCTTCAGATCGTCCCTTCGATATCCTTAGTCTATGGCGGCCCCAGCCAGATGGTGAGGGGATTGTCCGCAGCTTTAGCAGCGCGAGGAGTTGAAGTGATGGTGCTGACGACGGACTCGAACGGCGATGCGGGACAACCGCCGTTAGATGTTCCGCTCGATCGCCCTGTCGCCGAAGATGGCTATCAAGTCCGTTATTTTCGCTGTTCCCCCTTTCGGCGTTATAAGTTTTCTGTCGAGTTGTTGCGCTGGTTGGGGCAGAACGCGCGAGAGTACGATTTAGCGCATATTCACGCGCTATTTTCGCCGGTGAGTACCGCAGCGGCGACGGTGGCGCGATCGCGCGGCTTGCCCTATATTCTCCGTCCTCTGGGGACGCTGGATCCGGCCGACTTACGGAAAAAGCAGCGTCTCAAGCAGATCTATGCAGCACTGTGGGAAAGGAAGAATATTGCAGGGGCGGCGGCGTTGCATTTTACGAGCGATCGCGAAGCCGAAATTTCTCATCGCTTCGGCGCGAAAACCCGAGATCTCGTACTTCCCCTCGGAGTCCAGTTATCAGAACTGCCACAGGCGGGTAAAGCAAGGGAAAAATGGGGAATTGCGCCGGAGATTCCCTTACTGTTATTTATGTCGCGCCTCGACCCCAAAAAAGGCTTCGATTTGCTGTTTCCCGCCTTAGAAGCCTTGCAATCGGAAGGGGTTGAGTTTCACTTCGTTTTAGCCGGATCGAATTCTCAAGCGCCCGATTACGAACGGCAAATTCGCGATCGCCTTTCCTCCTCTCCCCTTAATTCTCGCACTACCATTGCCGGATTTGTGACCGGCATCGATAAACTCGCCCTCCTGCGCGATGCCGATCTCTTCGTACTGCCGAGCTATTATGAAAACTTTGGCATTGCCGTTGCTGAAGCCATGCTTGCGGGTTTGCCCGTTGTCATTTCCGATCGCGTCGATCTCGAAGTAGACGTGCGCCAAGCCGGTGCGGGTTGGGTGGGTTCGTGTCAGATTGAAAGCTTGACAAACAACCTTCGTTCTGCAATAACGAATGAGGCAGAACGGCAACAGCGAGGGAAGAAAGCGCGCGACTATGCCTTAGAGCATTATAGTTGGGACGCGATCGCCGCTCGCACCCTTGAAGCCTACAAACGATTAATAATGAATAATGAATAGTGAATCGCTATTATTAGCGAATCGTAAAATTGTGAATTGTGCAACGCATAACCAATCGAAATTCGTTGTCAATCATCAATTATTATCGACAGTCGTACCCTTGAAGCTTGTTAATAATGAATAGTGAATCGTTATTATTGAATCGTAAATTGTGAATTGCGCGGCGGATAACCCATTAAAATTCGTTGTCAATTATCAATTCTCCATTATCCATTATTAAAGATGTCTAAATTCGTATTCGTCACCGGCGGTGTAGTCTCCAGTATCGGAAAAGGAATTGTCGCCGCGAGTTTGGGGCGCTTGCTCAAATCGCGAAACTACTCCGTTTCCATCCTCAAACTCGACCCCTATATTAACGTCGATCCCGGCACCATGAGTCCCTTTCAGCACGGCGAAGTGTTCGTTACCGAAGACGGCGCAGAAACCGACTTAGACTTGGGACATTACGAACGCTTTACCGACACCTCCATGTCGCGCCTCAACAGCGTCACGCAGGGTTCCATCTATCAAGCCGTCCTCAACAAAGAACGACGAGGCGACTACCAAGGCGGTACCGTCCAAGTCGTCCCCCACATCACCAACGAAATTCAATCGCGCATTGCCCGCGTCGCTCAAAACACCCATTCCGATGTCGTCATTACCGAAATTGGCGGCACGATTGGCGACATCGAATCGCAACCCTTCCTCGAAGCCATTCGCCGCTTTCGCAAAGAAGTGGGGCGCAATAACGTACTCTACGTCCACGTGACCTTAATGCCGTGGATTCCCTCCGCCGGAGAACTGAAAACCAAACCGACGCAACATTCCGTCAAAGAATTGCGCTCGATAGGCATTCAACCCAATATTTTAGTCTGTCGGTGCGATCGCCCGCTCCCGCCCGGAATTAAAGAAAAAATCTCCGAATTCTGCGACGTTCCCGTCGAATCCGTCATCACCGCCCAAGATGTCAGCAGCATCTACGAAGTTCCCCTCCGCCTCGAACGCGAAGGACTCGCCAAACAAACCCTTGCCCTGCTAGAACTTGAAGCTCGCCATCCCGACTTAAGCGCTTGGCAAACCCTCGTCGAACGCATGAGTGCGCCCAGCCGACACATCGAAATTGCCCTCGTCGGAAAATACATTCGTCTCAGCGATGCTTATCTTTCCGTTGTCGAAGCGCTACGCCATGCCGCCATCGCCTCGAACAGCGAAGTCAAACTGCGCTGGGTTAGCGCTGAAGACTTAGAAATCGACGGCGCAGCCAAACATCTCAAGGGCGTAAGCGGCGTTGTCGTTCCCGGCGGATTTGGCATTCGCGGTGTTGATGGCAAAGTCATCGCTATTGAATACGCGCGCCAAGAAAAAATTCCCTTCCTAGGATTATGTTTGGGAATGCAGTGCGCTGCGATTGAATGGGCGAGAAATATAGCCCGCTTAGAGCAAGCGAACAGTGCAGAGTTCGATAAAGATACTCCCAACCCTATCATTGCGTTACTGCCCGAACAAGAAGATGTGGTGGATTTAGGCGGTACAATGCGCTTGGGCTTGTATCCCTGTCGCATCGCCCCCGATACGCTCGCGGCTTCTCTCTACGGCGAAGAAGTGGTTTACGAACGCCATCGCCACCGCTACGAGTTTAATAATGCTTACCGCAACCTCTTTGTAGAAACCGGCTATCAAATCAGTGGAACTTCTCCCGACGGGCGTTTAGTGGAAATGATTGAATATTCAAATCATCCCTTCTTTATTGCCACTCAGTTCCATCCCGAATTTAGCTCTCGTCCGAGTAGCCCTCACCCTTTATTTCTCGGCTTTGTTAAAGCAGCCCTGGAATGGGATGATGCTGAAGATGCTTCCTCTACTTCGATGGCGAGCGAGTCATTGCCTTCCTTAGTACAAGTTGCTGAGGTATCCTAAAGGAGAGGCGATCGCGAGATTTAGTTCGTAAGTTGTGGGGAACGACAAATGCTTGTCGCTCCAAACCCGAACTAAAGGGAAGTGTCGGCAATCGTCTCGCACGATAAAATGCGATCGATCGATTCAGGAATATGTAGGAGCAGTCTTTTAGCATTTGCCTTGCGATCGGGAGGTTTTGTGGCACATTGGATCGAAATTAATTACGAACGGAAGAAATACTTTGTGGATCTCGACCGCATTGTAGTATTCGCCACCGCTCCTAACGGTCGCTTGACTTTTTGGCTGCCTGCCAGTTCGATTCCGATTATTCTCAGTCATTACAATGATGGGGACAGTTATTATCGGGTTCTCGAGTATATTAAAACGCTGAAAAGCTCATCTTTGAGCGGAAGTTGGGTGCGTCTCTTCTACGAACGTCAAGAATATTTGATCGATTTAAATTCGATTGGGAGTTTTTGTTATGCAAATCATAAGTTAACGTTTTGGCTTCCGGATAGTTCTATTCCTATTGTTTTAAGCCAACAAACAGAACCGGAAGCTTACGAAAAAATTCGGCATTTTATTAGCGAGAGAACTGGAAAGTCTATATAATTCGTAATTCGTAATTCGTAATTCGTAATTGGAGCGATGCAGAGAACGCTATTTTTTCATTTTCGGATCCAACGCATCGCGCAGGCCATCGCCGATATAATTAATGCTCAACACCGTTAAAAAGATCGCCAAACCCGGAAAAATCACTAAATGCGGCGCTTGGGTCATGTAATCTTTGGCTTTAAATAACATCTGCCCCCAAGTCGGGACATCGGGAGGAAATCCTAAGCCTAAAAAACTGAGTGTAGATTCGGTAATAATGGCAGTGCCGACGGCTAAAGTTGCAGCGACAATAATAATGCTGGCAGTGTTGGGTAAGATATGCGCCAAAATGATGCGTCGCGGATGCGCGCCGAGGGAACGGGCAGCTTGGACGAATTCCATTTGTTTGAGTTGCAGGAAGTTAGCGCGCACGAGACGGGCGACGGACATCCAGTTGAGTCCGCCGATGATGAGGACGATGAGGAAAAAGAGTCCGGTTTCTGGCCCTGCGATCGCGCGAGCGGTATCGCGGAATAAATAGACCATTAATAAGAGTAATGGCAATTGCGGCAGCGAGAGGAAGAGATCGGTAGCGCGCATCAGTAACGTATCGAGCCAGCCGCCATAATACCCGGAAATTGCCCCGATCGCGGTTCCCAAAGAAATTGCCACAGCCATCGCCGCTAAGCCCACCGCCAGGGAAATCCGCCCGCCAACCAGCATTCGCGCCAGTTGGTCTTGTCCGAGGTCGTTGGTGCCGAAGGGATGCGCCCAACTGGGGGAAGCCATCGATCGCGCGAAGTCGATGCGATCGGGGGGTGTCGTATAAACCCAAGGACCGATGATAACAGCTAGTGCGATCGCGCCTAAAATAATTGCGCCGAAAACCGCTAATTTATCGCGTCCGAACTGCCGGAGGGGAGATTCAAAATTCAAAATTCCTGCTCCCTATTCCCCCGACACCCATTATTCCGTCCCTCATGCTTCACAGGCGCAACAAAATATTAGAACAGTGGCTATCCGTACCGCAAGTATTGTACAACCCATAGCGATCGCTCAATTTTTTGACCGTTTCGGTTTGCGCGGGAGTCGATTGCCAAGGATTGGTTTTGCGGTAGGCGTAATAGGTTTCTACACCATCGATGCCCAATCCTACCGCCGTTGGAATCAAAAGCTTTGCGGGCTGGCGATAGCGCTCGGGATGCGCGAGTACCGCAAGTCCGCCTGCTTGATGAATCGCACAGATAATGCGTTCGGCCCGCGCTTCTTCTCCATCCTTATATTCCACTCTTTGGAGATAGGGCGCGATCGCGGGATGTTCGGGATCGAAAGCATACCCTAAAATATGCACATTCGTATCAAGCAGCCGCGCCGTAATCTCTACGCCTACCCAAAGGTGAGGGAACAGACATTCGGGCTTGCGCATCCGCATTTCTTCGAGCCAAGATTGCGCCGCTTCATAGCCCCGCACGGTATGATGGTCGGTAATAGCTAAACCTTGCAAGCCAACTTGTAGGGCTTGTTTCATCACAGCTTCCGGCTTAAGTTGACCGTCCGAACAAACCGTATGTAAATGAAAATTGTAGGTGTAGGGACAGCTATTCGGTTTAATATTTTCCCAAACTCGAACGAGGCGATCTTTGTCTCGGGCAGCGAGATCGGGAGACGCTAAAGCGCGAACCGTGGAAATTGCCATAATGCTTTGATGGTTAGGTGGGGTTAAGCGATCGCGAGCAGTTTTTTCCCTCGCGGAATATAAAATTCACAATGCAAAATTCAAGATGCTTCCCCAGAGAGGATGTAAACGTAATTTGACGGGTTGTCCGCTCTGCGCCGTATATTGAACTATCCCTGAGAACGTTGAAGATTGCTAAGCGTTGACTTTAAGTTAGTGTAACAAAAACGAACTCAGAAGGTTTGTTGTGTATTTAGCAGCGTTTTACGAATCGATTCCCTTTGAGCCAGCTTTGTAGAATTTCATCAAAATTTTTTATTTCTAGCTTTAGCGCGGCTGATGTTCGGAAAACGCGATCGCTCTGTCAATCAGTTACAATCGATCGATAGAATTGCATCTTCAAGTTGTATCGAACGCAACCGTTTATGGAAGTTATCCCTGCCATCGATTTGCTCGAAGGTCGCTGCGTGCGACTCTATCAAGGCGACTACCAACAATCGCAGGTGTTTAGCGAAAATCCCACCGAGGTGGCGCGGCGCTGGGAAAGTGAAGGAGCAACACGCTTGCATTTAGTCGATCTCGACGGAGCCAAGCAAGGGCATCCCGTCAATACAGATGCGATCGCCTCTATCGTCCGCGCTATCTCAATTCCCGTGCAAGTCGGGGGCGGATTGCGCGATCGAGAAGGAATATCGAAACTGCTCGATTTGGGAGTCGATCGCGCGATCGTCGGTACGATTGCCGTAGAAAAGCCAGAACTCGTACAAACCCTGACTCGAGAATTCCCCCAAAAAATTGTCGTTGGAATCGACGCGCGCGACGGACAAGTCGCAACCCGAGGCTGGTTGGAAACCTCCCACATCGCCGCCACCGAACTCGGACAGCAAATGGCAGAAATTGGCGCGGCAGCGATTATTTACACCGATATTCACCGCGATGGTACTCTGGCGGGGCCGAACTTAGAAGCCTTACGCGAGATGGCAAAAGCGGTAGAAATTCCCATTATCGCATCCGGCGGCATCGGTTCGCTGACCGATTTATTGAGTTTGCTCGCCCTCGAACCGGCGGGCGTGACCGGCGTTATCGTCGGTAAAGCACTCTACAGCGGCGATGTGTCGCTGGTTGAAGCGGTTCGCGCGATCGGTTCCGGACGCTGGCAAGACGTACCACCGGGCGATAGCAGTTTTTCGACTTTCGCTTAAGGCAAGAGTCGAAAAACCGCTGTGATAAGGTAAATTGGGTAAAACCGTTTCCCTCCCCTAAAGGCGTGACCAGATAATTATTAATTCGTAATTCGTAATTCGTAATTTCAGGTCACAGAGCCACTAATTTTAATTAGGAAAAAGTAGCTCGATGCCTAGCAACGATATTCAAGCCCCTGACTTGAGTTGTAGGGTGATAATTACAACCTACATTTCGACAGGTGCTGTACTGCGATGTCCCGAGCTTGCTGAAGGGATATTGCGATCGTTGAGCTTGCCGAAATGCAGAAGCGCTCAATGACCGCGAATTATTAATTACGAATTATGTTGACAGCTTATGCACGACGACGAGCGCCAAGAACAAGAAATTCAACGAGAACTCGATCCTCAATCTCTTGCCGAGATTCAGAAGCGCGAGGAAATGCTGCGGCTTCAAGAAGAAGAACGCCGTATTGCTGACACCCAGAAATTTCTCGTTCTCGAAAAAATGATTCGCGGCGTTTATTTCTTGGTGGGAGCGCTTCAAGTTCTCTTGATCCTGCGATTCAGTTTATGCCTTTTGGGGGCTAATCCCGATAATCAAGTTGCTCTGGTTTTGTATAAGTTATCGAGTCCTTTTTATGCTCCCTTTTCCAATTTGTTTGGCAATCCAGAATGCGCTGCGGGCAGACCTGTTTTTGATGTGAATCTTATTGTTGCGCTGGTGGTCTATGCGGTGTTAGCTTGGCTGTTTGCGAAGTTATTACGGGTCTTTTGGAGCTAAAACTTTACTAAGGTTTACTAAAGCGGATGGCATTTAACCAGTCTTGAATTTCGCCTGCTAACCAGTGGAGTTCGTATTCGCTGAGATATTGCCCGAAAAGGAACTGGCGATCGCGTTGAGCGGCAAAAAAGAGGATTTTGCGTTTTGTTTGGGTAGCAATCGAAATACCGTGATGGGGTTGACCGGTGCGATCGCGCCATTTAGTCAGGTAAACTTCTTCAATCTGCGCTAATTCTCCCCGTTCTACGCGACCTCCAGGGGCATTGTGCCGAATTTCAAAGACATTGCGATTGAAAGAAACTTGCGTTCGCTGAAAATAGGTACTGCCTCGTAATGACAAAATTAGCCAGAGGAGGGCTAGGTAAGGCAGCAAAGAAAAGGGGAGTAGCACCAATCCGACAAGGGCAGAAGCCAAGCCCGTGAAGGATACCAGCGTACAAATCCCCGCGACGGTCAAAATACCCCAGCCCAGGGCCTTCTGAACTTTCTCTTTCGATCGCAACCCTCCTCCCATCGATCTAAAAAGACTGCCAAAGGAGCGTTGGAAGGGTTTGATACATTCAATCTCGAAGCGAGAGGGAATTTCAATCGTTAACTGTTCTGAGGTTTTTAATAGGCGAGATAGTCGCCCGCGTGCGGGTTGAGCGACGCTGGGCGTTACTGTCGATTTGTGCTGCAAGCTCTCTAAGGCTTCTTTGGCGCTACTGAAGCGCTTTTGCGGGGAAGGTTCGGTTAGTTTCTCCAACCAAGCGATGAATCGCTCGTCTGTTCCCGCTGCGAGGCGATCGCGAAATTGAAGGCGAAAGTCATCTTTTGCTAATTCCGACGGTGCAACCCCCGTTAGTAAATGAATCGCTGTCGCCCCTAAAGAGTATAAATCCGAGGCGGGAACCGATTGACCGCCGTACTGTTCTAAGGGCGTATAGCCGTAAGTTCCCACCACCGTAAACGTTGCTGCGGCTGCGGGCGGACGCACTTGCACCGCCCCAAAGTCCAGGAGATAAACGCGATTGTCCTCACCCCAGAGGAGATTGCTCGGTTTGATATCTCGGTGCAAAATGGGCGGATGCAGCCGGTGCAGGTATTGCAAGATTTCTAAAACATCTTCAAGGGTGCGCTGTACTTGTTGGAGGGAAAGCGGTTGACCGCAATCTAATTTTTGTTTGAGGGATTGTCCGGGGATGTATTGCTGTACTAGGGCAAACCAGAGACTGCGATCGTCGAGGGAAAAATAATCGTAATACTTGGGAACGCGAGGATGGTCGAGTTGCTGTAGAATTTGCGCTTCTCGCTCGAAGAGTTTCAACTCATCCCACTGTACCGCTCCACCCAGCGCCAAGAGCTTGACAATGACTTGGATTTGTGTAGTGTTATCTCGGGCTAACCAAGTTTGTCGCGCGGGACTGCTGTTTAATAGCTGTTGGAGGTAGTAGCGATCGTTGAGAAGGGTGTCCGAAGTGAGCATAATTAGCGCTTCGCAGAATTCAAAGTTTACAGTTCGCGCTGCTGGTCTCCCAAGCAATTCATCTTTTTGCATGGTAGCGTAACCCCAATCCGGATAGACAGGGGAGGGGGGATTTCAATTCAAAATTCAAAATTCAAAATTAAAATTCAATAGCGCGGTTGGACAATCCGAGGAAACCTGGTAGTCCCTCGCGCTCGAGATTCAAAAGTGGGTAATGGGGCGCTTCAGCAGGCTTCCCGTTTACAATTGCCGCAAATATTCAAGCAGATCGGCCATTTCTTGCGGCTTCGGTTGAAACATTGGCATCGGAGGAGTTTCACCGCTAATGACTTGGTGGATTAAGCTTAATTCGGATCGGCGCTGGGCAACATGGTGCAGGCTGGGTCCGACTAACCCCTTACCCTCTAGTCCGTGACAAGCTGCGCAATTGATCTCAAAGATGGCGCGACCTCGGTCGGGATTGCTTTGTGAGGTTAGAACGCTGTGGATATACGGATCCGAGGCGCGATACCAATGGAGGGCTGCGTAACCCAGCGCGATCGCGGCACAGATGGCAGCGATCGCGAGGATTGACCGCTGGATGCTGGTTTTTGAATGGACGGATGGGTTATCCACAAGAGATTAGAAAAATGTTTCTTTAAGTTAAGCTGGCTAGAGCTATCGCCTTGACGCGCCCCAGCCCATCGGCCCCGACGGATAACCGGGAAGAAGGCAGGTTTTAAAGTATTTCGTTTAATAAACATAGCTTAAGATTTATAGATATACGAATCAAGGTGCAAGCCGATAGATCCTAAAGCGGATAAGATTTCAAGCCGCTTGTACAGTACGATGAGAAAACAGAAATTTAAGATAGAGCCTTAAAGGAGTGCTGAAATGATCGAACCTTTATTGTTGGGCATTGTTGCCGGTCTTGTCCCCATTACTTTAGCGGGACTGTTCGTTGCGGCTTATCTTCAGTACAAGCGCATCGAAGAACCGAGACTGTAGGCAAGTTAGCATCGCGCTGCCTTTGACTCTCAACACTGCCCCTTTTCCAATGGAGAAAGGGGCGAATTGTTATTGAGCAATTTGATAAAAAGCGATCGCGGTATTTCCGTAGACTTTGTGACGAACCCGTTCGAGTCCGGCAATCTCTACCGCCTTCCAAAGCTTGGGATCGTGTTCGATGGCGAGTTCTCCCGTATCGCAGAGCAATTGCAAACGCGCGATCGCACAGGGAACCGCTTCGTACAAATCGCTGCGGTAAGGCGGATCGAAATAAATGCGATCGAACTGTTCCCCCGCTAAATCGTTGAGCTTTTGACGGACATCCCCACGCAACACGCCCATTGATTGTCCGGGGCGGATGATGCCTTGCCAATTTTGCCGTATTATGCTAATAGCCCGTCCCGATTGTTCGATGCCCACCACGCGATCGGCCCCGCGACATAGCGCCTCGGCTCCCATCGAACCATTACCCGCACACAAATCCAACCAGCGACAGCCTTCAATATCGCCCTGCCAGATATTAAAAACCGCTTCGCGCACTCGAGCCGAAGTCGGACGAGTCGCTTGTCCGGGTAATGTTTTCAATAAACGATTGCCATAAATTCTCATTGCGCTAATTTAGCATCAGAGGCAGCGAAGAACCCAATAAAATTGTTAAAAAGTTGAGGAAATATCGGCATGAATACAATTTTCTTCGATTCTACCCTTAGCGACGATTTGAGACGGCAACATCTTTACCAAGGACAGCTTTTTGTCTATTCACCTTGTCCCAGCGCGATCGCGATGGTTCAATTTGCCCGAGAACTCATTGAAGAAGCGTTTACACCGCTCGATCCGAGAACAGCACAATATAGCTTACCTGTCGAAGAATATGTCGCTATTTTAGCAAAACTAAAACCCTATTTTATCCACCACCCACAATCAAAACAGTTAATTCAAGGAATACTGAATGAGCTTGGATGCGACTTAAGCAAAACCTATTTTGATGTCCCTAGAATGAGAACGGCTACCAGCGATGGTTATCTCTCCTCCGGCATTGCTTATGCTTTTCATCCCCATCGCGATACCTGGTATTCCGCTCCTCCCTGTCAATTAAACTGGTGGTTTCCGATCTACGATGTAGAGCCAGATAATATTATGGCTTTTCATCCTCCTTATTGGAGTCAAGCGATTCAAAATGGCTCGAAAGATTATAATTACCAGAAATGGAATCAGGAAAGTCGAAAAAATGCCGCACAACATATAAAAACAGATACCCGAAAACAACCCAAACCGGAAGAAGAAATGGACTTAGACTCCCAATTACGAATCGTTACTGCGGTGGGAGGGGTTATTATTTTTTCGGCAGCGCAAATGCACTCAACTGTTCCGAATACTTCGGGAGTAACGCGGTTTAGTATTGACTTTCGCACCGTACATCTTGATGATGTTATCGGCAAAATTGGTGCGGCTAATATTGATTCTGCTTGTACGGGAACGAATTTAAGAGATTTTTTGCGCGGTACGGACTTAACACAAATCCCAGAAGAGATGGCGCTCCTTTACGATTAGATGAGCTAAAGCGTATTTAAACTGGGTAGACTCAATCTCTCCCCGTCCCCCCTCTACAGCATTTTACAGCTAAGACGATCGCGCGGGGTTACAGTTTGCGGCTCGCGCGGTTAGGATCGTCCCAGAAAGTCTATTCTGTGATTGCATGAATACATCGCTCGTTCCCGTAATCTTAGCTGGTGGTAAAGGAGAACGCTTTTGGCCCCTTTCTCGGCGATCGCGCCCCAAACAATTTCTCTGTCTTGATGGTAGCGGCAGAAGCCTCCTACAAGCTACCGCCGATCGCCTCCTCGATTTAGCCGGGGGCTGGGAGAACCTTTGGGTGATTACTTCTGCCCCCATCGCCGAGGGCGCGCGCGAACAGTTACCGGAACTGCCCGAAAGCAATTTACTCATCGAACCGGAAGGACGGGATACCGCCCCTGCCGTCGCTTGGGCGACGCTGGAAGTGGCCAAGCGTCACGGCGAAGAAGCCGTTGTCGGTTTTTTCCCCGCCGATCCTTGGATTGGCGATGTAGCGGGCTTTTGCAAAACCCTGACTGCCGCCGCCGAACTTGCTGCGAAAGAAAGCGCGATCGTTACCCTCGGAATTTCTCCTGCTTACCCGTCCACGGGCTACGGGTATATCGAACAGGGGGAAGCCAAAGGAGATTTTGGCGGTTTAGCGGCTTACTCGGTTAACCGTTTTACCGAAAAACCCGACGAAGCCACCGCGCGCCAATTCATCGATACCGGACGTTATAGCTGGAATAGTGGGATTTTTGTGTTTCGCGCCAGCACGGTTTTAAGCGAACTCGCCGTCCACGCGCCGGGGATTCTCGAACCGTTACAAGCCAAAGGAAAAGAGGCTTATTCGCAATTGGAGAAAAAGAGCATCGACTATGCGTTAATGGAAAAAACGCAACTCGCTTGCGTGATTCCCGCCGATTTCGGGTGGGACGATTTGGGCGATTGGAATGCGTTGGAACGATTGCAAGGCGATGTGAAAAATGTTGAGTTAGCGCGTCATGTCGGCTTGGAAACGCAGGGTTGCATTATTCATTCCAGCGATGACAATGAGATTGTTGCGACGATTGGGTTAGAGGATGTGGTTGTCGTGCGCGATCGCAATGTTACCCTCGTCGTCCCCAAAAATCGCACCCAGGATATTAAACTGCTGCTTAAGCTATTGCAAGACGATCCTCAGTTGAAGGAGTTGTTGTAAGGGTGCTACGGCGTTGGCTGCGATCGCGATTTTGGCTGGTCAGTCTGTTGGTTCTATCGGCAGTCATCGCGCTTTGCGTCGCTTTAAATCCCGGACTGACGACTGATGCGGAATCCCTCGTCCTCGCGCCGGGGGAAGGGCAATCTCTCGTCCTGCGCATCTTTACCCCCAACGCCGCGATCCCGCAGGGATCCGCGAAGCGGCACGCGCCGCCTTATCCCACTCTACTGCTCTTGCACGGGATCAATAGCAGCAAGTCTTCGATGGTGCCGCTTGCCGTAGAATTAACCCGGCGCGGAATTGCTGCGATTACCTTCGATTTTCGCGGCTACGGCGAATCTTCTCCTCGCCCTCCCAACTTGCAACGGGTGGAAGATTTGGAAGTGACGACGCTTGAAGATGCAAGTGCCGTCCTCCACTACGTTCGCCAACATCCAGAACGCTTCGATCGTCAGCGTCTCGGCGTTGCCGGTCATTCTTTGGGCGGGGAGACGGCGATGCAGTTGGCGCGTCTCAATCCCGATTTGCGCGCGACGGTGCTGTTGAGTATGGGCGGAAGTATGACCGCAACTTCGCCCTCGAATGTATTTCTAGGTGTGGGCATTTACGAGCAAATCAATCCCGCTTCCGGATTGCGAGAACAATTAGCAGAAGCGGGGGAAGATTGCCGCGCGCCCGAAGGGATCCGTGAAACGGATCGTGCTTTTTGCGGCGATTTTACGGCAGCAAATGCCCGCAAACTCTTTGTTTCTGCGACGGCAGACCATATTACTGCTCCTTATGATGCCGCGATCTTGCAGCAAGTTGTGAGTTGGGTGCAAAGTGCTTTTGCAATACCGCAAAAGACTGTATCAATCCGGGTTTCCGCTTATTTGTGCGCGCTGGTCGTTCTCTCGGCAAGCGCGATCGCGTCGGGAGTCGCATTCCTGGTGCGATCTGGGCGATCGGTGGCGGAAACGCCCCAAAACCTCCGGCTTTGGTATCGTCGCTTCGTAACGGGTTTACTCGCTTTTCTTATCGCGTTGATGGGATTGATGGGGGCGACGGGAACAGCGCCGAGTAGCGGTGCGGCGCGCATGATGTTGTTTTCCTATCTGTTGCAGTTGGTCGCAAATTATGCGCTGCGCGAACCGAAAAAAATTGCAGCCGCCGCTAGCATCGGCAGTTTATATGGAAGTTTGGTCATGGCAGCTTGGTTGCTGCCCGCTCTGCTCTGCGGCATCCCGGAATTGGCTCGCCAACCCGCCGATTTGTTGCGTTTGCCCCAATTTGTCCTGCAATGGCCTTTACTGACCTTATACAACTATTTGCAGGCGGTTCGGTTAATCTTTTTTCCCCGCTACAGCCTCTATTTATCGGTCAGTTGGCTGTTTTGGGGTCTGGTTGCGGTAGAATTGTTTGCGCCGGGAGCAACGTTAAGCGCGGTGGAACGCAGCGGCACTTGGCTGGTGGAACGCTTGCGCCGTCCGGTTCGGTTCGCGGGAGTCGGTCGGCTTTCTGGGTCAAAAATCGCGTTAATTGCCGGTTTGTTGGTGATTTTTGCCCTCATCCTGGTTCGGCGAGCTTCTGATGGGCTTTTAGGGAAGGTGTTTGTTGAGAGTGGGTGGGTGTTGAAATCGCTGGGATTGTTTGTAATGCTACCCCTCGGCGCGATCGCATTAATGGCGCGATCGCCGTTTTTTCAACGTTGGGAACGCGCGCTCTACAACTCCTCGGACTTGTAGGTGTAAAATTGCTGCAAAATCCCCACGGTTTCAAAACGGTAGGCAGGGAAGGGCGCGATCGCGAGTTTGGTGGTGTAAATGCTAAATAACCCAAAGTTTTGCCGTTCGGTTTGCTTGCCGATTAAAGCTTGCAATTGCGGGCGCGCCGTATCAATCGCCACGCCCCCAACGGTTTGACACAACTTCTGACCAAAATCTCCTGCTTCTTGGGGAATTTTTTTGCAAGCATTATCCTTGAGATATTGGGTCAAATGTTCGCCTGCATAGCTTTGATAGTCGCTGGGATTGGGATTCGCAACGACCATTGCTAAGCCCAAGCCGCCCAAAGCGAGGGCGCTAGCAGCTAGCACGATTTTAGCTGCGTTTCTCGGATTTTCCAGTTCCGGCTGCGTTAAATTTGCTTCTCGATCGACTTTCATTTTTTTTCAAGGTGGGCTATAATAGGTAACTGCGTAAAGAGATGGCGAGCGTAGCCAAGTGGTTAAGGCAGTGGATTGTGGTTCCACCATTCGCGGGTTCAAGTCCCGTCGTTCGCCTGCTAGATTAAAATCTAAGTCTAACTCGGGTAGAAGCAAGTTCGCCCGAATTAGGGCTTGAATCATTCCCAGTTTTCTTCATCAGCGAGGGTACTAAACCCGCTTAAAAGCTACTGTTGGTTTGACCAACTGTTTTCAGCTTCACCGCTTTTGAAGTCAGGGATGCTATATAATAGCGCGATCGCAATCCTCCTGTTATTAATCTCAGCCCAATTCATGCCTCTCAAACCCGACCAACGCAGCAAACTCGACAGCACCAACGATGTCGATTTTTACGCTTATCCTCGCTTTGTCACCCACGTTGACGATAATTTTATCCAACAGTTAACCGAACTGTATCGAGAAGGACTCCAACCCAACTCGCGCATTCTCGATCTGATGAGTAGTTGGGTGTCGCATTTGCCCGAAGAAATGGAATTTGCCCATGTCGAGGGACATGGCATGAACGAAGAAGAATTACAGAAAAATCCTCGCCTTAATTCCTACTTCGTCCAAGATTTAAACGAAAATCCCAAACTACCCTTAAAAGACAGCGATTTTGATGCAGTTCTCATCTGCGTTTCCGTCCAATACTTGCAATACCCCGAAGCCGTTTTCAACGAAATTCATCGCGTTCTCAAACCGGGTGGTACAGTAATTATCAGCTTTTCCAATCGAATGTTTTACCAAAAAGCGATCGCGGCTTGGCGGGATGGCACCGAAGCAAGTCGCGTCGAATTGGTGAAAGGTTACTTCCGTACCGTTCCCGGTTTTAGCGAACCGCAAGCGATCGCGCGACGTGGCGATTCTGGCTTAAATCTATTACAAATGCTGGGTTTGGCGAGTGCCGATCCCTTTTATGCAGTTGTTGCCCAGCGGTTGAATTAACTCACTGGGATAGCAGAGAAGACTTTCGTAAAGAGTCTCTCCGAATATTGGGTAACTCAAAGTTTTCGATATTCGAGAATCGCTTCTGAATGGCTTGGACTAAATCATAAGAATTGCTAGAAGTTTCTTTTTGAGCGGATGTTTCGCTGAATGGATAAGGGTCTGTTCGCTCGCAATTCACTTCTTTAAGGGCTTGAACTTGAATTAATATAGCAACAGACACATCGATGAGGACAATCCGATCGGTAGAAAACCGGGCGAATGGCATTCGCCCCTACCCAAATTCGTCCTAACTGCCTTGGCGATGGCTATACTTCAACATCTTTTAAGGCTAAAATCCATTGGATTAAATCGAGCTTTAAAGTTTCTATCAACATGGTTTTTCCGTAAATTCCTTAACGAGTTTTACAATCTTGGCAAAAGAAAAGTAGGGTGCGTTAGCGAAGCGTAACGCACCATTAGCTTAGCCAAAAATTGAGAAGAGTCAATTCTGTGCAACGTCATATTCAATAGTAGGGTGCGTTAGCGAAGCGTAACGCACCATTATCTTAGCCAAAAATTGAGAAGAGTCAATTCTGTGCAACGTCATATTCAATGGGTATCAGCCTCCATTCATCAACAGAAAACGTAGTTTTTGGAGTTCTTTCTGTTAGTCGTTATTTACCCTAAGCATCTTCGGGATTGAGGGGAATCATCGCCCAAGTCACATAAGTACCGATGGGATTCCAGATTAAGTAGGGCAAAAGCAGCACGAAGCCCCAACCCGAAATCGGCAGCACTAAAAAGGCTAAAATAACTCCGAGAATCGAACCGACAATGCCGATCGCAACTCCAACTTTCAAGCTGCGAGTGCGGAACATCACAAAGGTATAGGCTAAAATTGCCAGTTCGACGACCAGGTAAAATCCCATCAAGAACCAACTGCGATCGCTCCCCGGATCCGCCTCCCAGACATTGTAAGCCGACCAAACGCCGCAAATTAAAATAAACGTCCAAATAAAAGGAATTGCAGCCTCAAACGTTAGCCAGCGAGGGCGACGCAGGCTATTGAACCAGCGATTTTTTGGCGTTAACGCACCGCCGATGAAGGCGACAACCAATGCAACACCCCCGATAACCATCCACGATTTCAGCATTATTTCTCGCCCTCATTTCAATTTCTGCTCTTATTGTCATCGATTTCTCGCTCTGGCGTTTTCTTTCTTGCGACAGAATATCGGGCGCGCGCTAGGAAATGTATTTTTTGTGGCGAGAGTAAATCTATTCCTGGGAGGGGAACTCTGCTATAAGATGAAGGGGCAACGCGGGCGAATAGCTCGAACTCAGAAAATGGAAGGAAAATTATGGAAACGATTGTTACCGGCAGTATAGATGCTTTACAAGCCAGCAGCAACGGGATCGCCCACTTACATCACAGTTTAGGGCTAGTTTGGACTTTGCTCGCCCAAGACGTGAAGGATCCGAACGTGCTGGGACAAATGCAAACCGCCTTTGAAAATTTCGTGAAATCCGGACAAATTTGGGCGCTGATTATCGGTTTTGTTCTCGGTTACGGATTTAAATCCTTGCTGCCGTGATAAGCTGTTCGGCATTGAAATTACGAGCCGGAATAGAGAGATGACTCAGCCCAAAACTTGGAGCGATCGCTTTGAAGGCAGCTTGCATCCCGCGATCGCACGCTTCAATGCAAGTATCGGTTTTGACATCGAATTGATTGAGTACGATATCGCAGGCTCGATCGCTCATGCGAAAATGCTAGCCCGCACCGGCATTATTTCTGCTGAAGAGGGCGAACAATTAGTGACGGGACTGACGCAAATTCTCTGCGAATATCAGGAAGGAAACTTTAATCCCGGAGTCGATGCGGAGGACGTTCACTTTGCCGTCGAACGCCGTTTGACAGAACTGATTGGGGATACGGGCAAAAAACTGCATACAGCGCGATCGCGCAACGATCAAGTTGGAACCGATATCCGGCTCTACCTGCGGGATAAAATCGACGATATTCGCGAGCAATTGCGAGAATTTCAAACCGTTCTCCTCGATCTCGCCGCCGATAACGTCGAAACCTTAATTCCCGGCTACACGCACCTGCAACGGGCGCAACCCGTGAGTCTAGCACACCATCTTCTCGCCTACTTCCAGATGGCGCAGCGCGACTGGGAACGGCTGGGACAAGTACGCGAGCGTACCAATATTTCGCCTTTGGGATGCGGTGCGCTAGCGGGAACCACTTTTCCGATCGATCGCCACTATAGCGCCCAACAGTTGGACTTTAATAGCGCTTATGCCAATAGTTTAGACGGTGTGAGCGATCGCGACTTTGCGATCGAATTCGCCAGCGCTGCCAGTTTAATTATGGTTCACCTCAGCCGACTGAGCGAAGAAACGATTCTTTGGGCTTCCCAAGAATTTAGTTTCGTCAGCCTCAAAGATAGCTGTGCCACGGGTTCTAGCATTATGCCCCAAAAGAAAAACCCCGACGTTTCCGAACTGGTGCGCGGCAAAAGCGGGCGTGTTTTTGGGCATTTGCAAGGATTGTTGGTGTTAATGAAAGGGTTGCCCCTGGCTTATAACAAGGATTTGCAAGAAGATAAAGAAGCGATTTTCGATACCGTTAAAACCGTCAGAGTTTGTATCGAAGCGATGACAATTTTGTTGCGAGAGGGGATGGAATTTCGGCGCGATCGCTTGAATGAAGCCGTGAACGAAGACTTCTCCAATGCGACGGATGTTGCCGACTATTTAGCCGCGCGCGGCGTGCCGTTCCGCGAGGCGTATAACTTAGTCGGGAAAGTCGTCAAAACCAGCTTAGCCGCCGGAAAGTTGCTGAAGGATTTAAGCTTGCAGGAGTGGCAAGAAATTCATCCAGCTTTTGCTGAAGATATTTACGACGCGATCGCCCCTCGCCAAGTCGTCGCCGCGCGTAATAGCTATGGCGGTACGGGATTCGAGCAAGTTCGCAACGCGATCGCCGAAGCGAAAACGCTCCTTCAAACCCTTGAATAATTATTAGCAAACGTTGTTGAATAGCACTGAATTTCAGCAAAATAATAAATGTCTATTCCATCACAATATTCTAATCTGCAAGACATTTTAAAAACCTGATGAAAGTGCTATTCATTTATTACTAATTATTCATCATTCATTATTCATTAATAAAGTGCGGTACTTTCGTTTTATTTTTACAGTTCTTGGCGTTATCTTTCGCCATCCCGTTCCGGGCGCAACGATTATCCCGATTTTGCCCGACGGTAGCATCGTATTAGTGCGCCGACGCGATACCGGACAATGGGGTTTGCCGGGAGGATTAATCGATTGGGGAGAAGATTTACCAACGACAATTCGGCGCGAATTAACCGAAGAAACGGGATTGAATTTTGTTAAAATGGGGCGTTTTGTGGGGGTTTATTCGGCGGGCGATCGCGATCCGAGGTTGCATTCGATTAGCATCGCGGTAGAAGTTTTCGCCGATGGCAATCTCGGCGTACAAGATACCGACGAAATTACTGAAGTTCGTGCTTTTTCGCGCGAAACTTTACCCCTCGGTACGCTCAGTCACGATCACGATCGCCAATTACAAGATTACCTGAACGGCGCGATCGCGATCGCTTAATGGAGAAGGGGAAATAATGGATAATGGATAATGGATAATTGATAATGGACGAACGGCACTGAAATAAGAGTTGAAAAATCGCCTGTAGAGACGTTGACTTGCAACGTCTCTACAGATAATTTCGTAGGGTGGGCAGCGCCCACCAGCCTTAAGTCAGTGGCCTTCGATAATGGACAATTGACAACGTTGAGATACTGAGAGTGCGTTTTAGGAATTACGAGGTGAGAGTAAGTTTCCCGCTAAATGTTCGGCGACAGCGCGTTGAGTTTCAGTCATAAAACGTTGGGCTGAAAAAATAGACTTACGCTCGTGTAAAGCCGCCCTTAATTGTTGCTGCCTTTCCGAATCTTTTAAGACGTTAACAATTTTGCTAACACCATCCTTAGCATCGTCAAATAATAAGTCTGAATTTTCAGTCCCGACAATTTCGATTTGACCGCCCTTGCTTCTCACAAAGGGAATTGCGCCCGCTTTAAGCATTTCCGCGATTGAAATACCGAAAGGTTCTTTCTTATAATGAATGCCATACTTACAGCGAGAAACCACCTCGATATAATCCTTATATTTGAGGTCTTCGTAAACGGTGACCCAATCTGAATTTTCCTCGATAAATTTTTGCAGAAAGCGCTTGTACTTCGAGGCATAAACGCCGCCGCCGCCGCCCGTTAAGTATAATTTGAGATCGAATCCTTGTTGGCGGACTTGACTTAAAATTTCAATAACGCGATGCGGTTCCTTTGCGGAGGTTAAACGTCCGCTGCAAATAAAAGCATCTTCCTTTTCTTCCCAGGGAATAGAACGCGGTTCGAGGAGAACGGGAGGATAAACAACAGTTGAATCGATGCCATATTCTTTTTTAACTCGGTCGGCAGTATAGCAAGAATTAGAGAGGGATGTATTGCTTTTCAGGCGATCGAGCGAAAATTTCGACAGTTGTTGATATAACAGATTTCCTTCAACCACATTAATCCAATGAATGTACTGTATTCCCGGACAGCCCAGATCGGTGGCGTTGTAAGCAGAGATTGCTAAGTCATAGTTTCGGGCTACAGCTTTGAAAGCACGAATGAGGAGATGAAATGATAATTTTCTAGCGGCTGGAAAATTGGCGATCGCAAAATGCACTGCGGAAGTGAGTCTTTCCGGAGTCAAGTATTCAACTTTAATCAATTCCGAAGATAAGTGCGTGCCGTACATCGCATTCATCCGCTCCAGATCAATCGCCGCGATCGTAAATAAAGTTAAGTCATACTTGTCCTTTAACGCTTCTAACATCCACAGGGCAACCGCTTCCGCACCTCCTCCCATAAAACCAGGATACCAAACGGCAATTTTTTTCCGGTCAGAAGAACGAGTGTTGGGTTCGGCGTTCAAAGTCATCGAGTTTCAATTCGCTTGCAGAATAACACTTCCATGCTAATCTCCCACCTCGGGAGCGGCAAGCCTAGAAGCGATCGCAAAATGCAAGCAGAACAGCCCTTTAAGGAACGCCAACCAACACAAAAGCCGCCCAATCGATGGGTTTTGGGTGCTTTTGCATTGTCGCTAACATTGCCTGTCGCAGCGATCGCGCCGCATTCCCCTTTTCCTTGAAATTGCGATAAAACGCGACCATCAACTCCGCCGTCGGCGCGTCGGGAACCGCCCACAGAGAAACCACCACGCTTTCTGCCCCCGCTGCCATAAATGCCCTCGTCAGCCCCACCACGCCTTCTCCAGTAATCCGCCCGCGCCCCGTATCGCAAGCACTCAGTACCACCAGATGCGCCTTAAGCGGAAGCGAGATAATATCCTTAGCCGAAAGAAACCCGTTATCCCCTTCGGTTGGGGCGAGGGCTAACATTCCGGGCATCGCAACGCGCACCACTTTTTCTCGGGCGAGGGCAATATTAGCGGGAACGCCGTTGATAAAAACGTTATCGCCGATGAGAACTCCTCCCGGCGTAACGAACACGCCACCTTCGCGGGCGGTAGGCGCATTGGGTTCGATAACTTCGCCGAACGCATTGAGATCGGCATCAAAATCGAGCAAACCGTGAGTGGCAAAGTGGATGATATCTGCATCGCGCATGGCGGCGATGACGTTGGCTTTCGTGGCTGCATCGCCAGTAAGGACAGATGTATCATACAGGGCCGCGATCGCGCGGGCTTCTTCCTCCGAACCCGGTAAAGGGGGTAACGGTTGTAATTTATCGAGAATCGGAATTGAAGGCATGGTCGGATTGCCAACAATTGCCAGCTTATTCCCCCTAACCGCCGTATTTTTTCCCATCAGCGATAGCAGTTGAATCGAAGGTGCAGCGAGTAAGGTATGCTGTTGAACGAAATACTCGCCGCTTCGAGCTTGGAGCGCAGCAAAAGGAACGAGAAAAAGGGCATCTTGGGGAATGAAGGTTATCTGCGCTTCCGGATCTGCGGGTAACAAGTCCGCGATCGGTGCGATCAGGAGTTGGTGCAATTGTTGCAAGGGAGTTGGGGAGTTAACATCGTTTCCCCTGCGTCCGCGCCCCGCCCAGCCTAAGCTTTTCGAGCGAGTTTGTTCGACTAAAGCGCGGACGGATTCAACGCCCTTTTCTCTTAAATCGACTTGACGGAAGGCGACTCTACCACTCGGGCGAACCACCCAGATATAAAGATACGTTTCATCTCGCGGTTCTATCCCTACCACTCGCGCTTCGCTACCGACAATCGAGTATTCAACGAGGGTAGAGTCTTGTTGTTGGGCGATGCGCTGGATGTCTGCGAGGGTGGGGATTTGGGGTGCGGTTGCACCACTCGCGCGGGCTAACTGTTCGACGAGGGAACGGGCGCGAGAAGCTTCGGCAATTTCTAGGGCTGCATCGGTTTTATTTTGCGCGACGAGGACTTTTTGCAAGAGGCGGTAAGTATGGGCTTGTTGCTCGAGAAGCGTGACTTTGCCAATGTCGTCGGTATCGGGGAGGGCGCGCAAATTTTCCCAATACGCGATCGCGCGTTGCAATACGACTTCCGCTTTTCCTTGTTCTGCTGTCTCAAAGTAGGCTAGCCCCAAATTGGTTAAATTTTGGGCATTATTGCCACCTTCGGCGACAATCTGCTCGAACATGGCGATCGCGGTTGGATAATCTTTCATTAACAGCACCGTCTTCGCCAACTCTAAGAAAGCATCCGCCGCCCGTTCCGTCTCTCCTAGGGCTTGATAGCGTTCCCGTACTTGACGAAATCCGGCAGCCGCCGCAGCTAAATCGCCTTTATCGCGCTGCTGTAATGCTTGCAACTCCAGCGCCGCAGCTTGTTGGTAGGGCGTTACATCCGGTTGCGCGGACAGTTTAGCCGGAGGTGCGATCGCGAGAACAAAGGTAAGGAAGGCTAAAACTACCCATCTTTTCCAACCCCGAATATTCAACCCTCCTTTCCCGTACCTTTGTTGTCCGCTCATCGTTGCAATACCGATTACTAAAGTCGCTACTGTTTTAACCTAAAGATTGTGCGATTGTCGAACCCAATTGAGGGAAGTCGGAAGTTGCGATCGCGAAAATATATCCTCGATCGAATGCGTTTATAATGCCTATTCATCAAGCCCTATATAGCCATCGCCAAGGCAGTCAAGACAAAGTTAGCTAGGGACGTATCGTTAATTAATGTGAATCTGCCTAGAATCAAAAGTAGGGTGCGTTAGCGAAGCGTAACGCACCATTATCCGAACCTGAAATTGAGAGGGTTCTATTCTGCTCAACGTTCTATAAAATTGGCATTACATCCGAACAATATTGTCAATTGTCAATTATAAATTATTCAGCAGATCCTAGCTAGGGGCTTTACGCCAACCGTTAGCAAGTGCTTCCGACTCCGTACAAAACCATCTTTCTCCTTTCGTGACATCAATATTTGTTGATTCGTAATCTTCCATTCCTGGTAGATGATAAATCTTATTTCCAGTCTGGATTGAAATATTGCCTTTAATATTACATTCCGAGCGTTCTACAGATGGAACTGGAGAGGAAGAGATAGAAGGAGAAGGAGGAGGCTCGGGACTAAAGCGGATAGCAGCAACGACAATAGCACTCAGAATCCCAACACCCAGAATAATTTTAATAACATTCTGCTGTTTTGGCTTGCGGGTAGCTGTTGAAGAACGAGATGGAACGCCTTTAATAGAAGCTTTTACTGCCCGTATCTTCCCATTAGGTTCAGATACTTGTTCGTAGAAAATTATATCTCCGACTTTGGGGCGGCGGCTTGCCGATCTTAGTTCGCTAATATGCAAGAAGACTTCGCGATCGCTCTTGTCGGGCTTAATGAATCCAAAGCCGCGATCTTCTTTCCAACGTACCAGTGTTCCTCTATTTTGAATAGGTTTCACTATTTCACCCTTTACCGAGTCAGCATCGATTATTTTCCCACCAGATATTTGCTTTAACTAGACCTACTGATACTCAATTGCTCGCATTCGCGCCTATTTTGTCTCGATTGTGAGAATCTAACAAATCGCCTTCATCCCCGCCCAAGGGGATAATTCCACCGGGATTGAGGGGAAATAAATTACCGTAATAATCGCGTTTAATGCTGTCGCGATCGCAAGTTCCCGCAACCCCCGGCAGTTGATAGAGATCGCGCAAATAAGCCCCTAAATGTTGATAGTCTTGAATACGGCGGCGATTGCATTTAAACAGTCCGTGATAGACAATATCGAAGCGAAACAAAGTCGTAAATAAGCGCACGTCGGCTAACGTGACGCGATCGCCGCATAAGTAACGATTCGCGGCCAGCGTTGCGTCAATTTCATCCAACATCGCGAACAATTCGTTGCAAGCTTCTTCGTAAGCTGCTTGGGTTTGGGCGAAACCGCAACGATACACGCCATTATTCACGCTAGGATAGATTTTATCGTTCCAACTATCGATCGCGCCGCGCAAATCCTCGGGATATAAATCTAACTCGGCATTCTTCGCAAATTCGTTAAAAGCTGCGTTCAAAATAACGATAATTTCCGCACTTTCGTTATTCACGATGCGCTTTGTTTCGCTATCCCACAACACCGGCACGGTACAGCGCCCAGTATAACCGGGTTGCGCCAATTGATACAATTCCGGCAGCGTGCGGCAACCTTCTTCTTCCTCCTCGAATAGCCAAATTCCCTCATCGGGAGAAGGCGAAACGATGACAACCGCGATCGCATCTTCCAGCCCTTTCAGCGATCGCGTTACCAAAGTTCGGTGCGCCCAAGGGCATCCCAAACCCGCATAGAGGCGGTAGCGCCCCGCTTGGGGTGGGTGGGGACTATCGGGGGCGATCGCGTCGCGAAAGGCGCTTTCCGGGCGGATATATGCCCCTTTAGGATCGCGGGGTGCGAGTTGAGACATCATCAGATGCCACATCGTCGTCCAGACAAATTTGCCCAGTTTGACAATAAATTTGGAAGGAAGAGATTTTTTAGCCACTGGTTCGCTTCGCTGAATTAAAAATTAAAAATTAAAAATTGCTGTCTGAGTTGACACTTCCCGTCCTAAAGAAGCGGGGATTCTTAAAAATCTCGACCCTAATGGAGCTTAAATGATTTCAGCAGTTTGGGATAGTAGGCGAATTTACGCCCTTGTGTACTGGCTCGCTTTCCTGTAAATTACCGTGCAATTTCAGGTCTTCTTCCGAGTAATCCTGTCATTAATTTCAAGGCGAAAATTTTAAACGGACGCAGTTCTAAAAGATGAATTCCCAAGCGACGAATGAGGACGAGGGGTAGGAAGTTATTGGAAAAAGTGCGATCGAGAAAGTCAGTAAAACCGAGAATAGTAAGGTTTTCTCGCTTGCGCCAGCGTTGGTAACGATTGAGAACGCGCAAGTCGCCGATATCTTCGCCCGCCCGCTGTGCTTCTTGCAAGATTTGCGCGATCGCGGCAGCATCCCGAATCCCCAAATTCAACCCCTGTCCGCCGACGGGATGGCAGCAGTGGGCAGCATCTCCGACGAGGGCGAGGCGAGGTTGGACGTAGCGATCGCACTGCATTAACTGTACCGGATACAGGAAGCGATCGCCCGCCATTTGCAACCGTCCGAGTACGCCGTTCATCCGCTTTTCCAGCCGCGCCAAAAATTCGGCTTCCTCCAGTTCGTAAATTGCCTTCGCTTCGGCATGGGGGGCAGTCCAAACGATTTGACAGCGGTTCCCCGGTAGCGGGAGAATGCCCATCGGGCCGGAATAACAGAAGCGTTCAAAGGCAATATCGTTGCGCGGTGCTTCGTGCTTGATGGTGAACGCAATGCAAGACTGCCAATACTTCCAGCCGCGCGTGTGAATTCCGGCAAGACTGCGAACGCGCGATCGCGCCCCATCCGCCCCCACCAGCAACTTCGCCTGCAACGCCCGTTCCTCGCCTTCTACCTCAACCCGCACCGTCGCCGCCGATTCGCCATACTCCACATCCACCAGCCGCGCCGGACACAACCATTGAATATTTTTGCACTCTGCAATCCGCTCTTGCAGCGTTTTTAAAATAACGCCATGTTCGCCCACATATCCCAACGACTCCGTTCCCAACTCTTCCAACTCGAACTTTAAAACCTTGGAATAATCGGCATCTGATAGTTGAATATCGCGAAATCGACCGATTTGAGGCAGAATTTTATCCCACAATCCCAAACCGTTAAAAATGCGTCCCGACAGAATTGAAAGTGCGTAAGCTTGTTTGCGGGCTACGGCTGCTTCTAAGGTTTGTGCTTCGATAATCGCCACGCGCAACCCCGAATCCGCCAAGCTGCAAGCTAACGTTGCCCCGACAATCCCGCCGCCCGCGATCGCAATATCACATTCTTTCAATTCTTGCAACATCTTTAACGATTTCTTTAATAAATGAGAGAAATATTCATATACTTTTATTGTGCCGTAAAGAGGTCAAATTTTGGCGGCCTGCATGGGCTGCGGTAGGGCAGGATTTAAGTCGGAAAAATTCGGACTGGCAATTCCCCAAAAAAAATTCGCCAACTCGAGCCGCTTTGATTTAGCTGTTTTCATCGCTCGATGTTGGACGATTGCTGTTAATTACGCGGGTTTGCTTGAACGAAGAAGCGATCGCGACTTACGAAGCCGATGCAATTGCCTTAATAAATGCAGGGCGTTGCGTAACGCGCTGCACGTACTCGCTAACAGCAGGATAGGCGCTATAGTCCGCATTCACCATCATTTTGCCGTAACCGAGCATCGAGCCGACGGCAACATCGGCGGCGGAAAATGCCTCATCCATTAGGAAAGAACGCTCGGAGAGGACGGTATTGATAGAGCCCAGCAATCGCTCCATCTCTCTTTCTCGCGCGCTTTCGACAAATAAGGTTGTCGCGAGGGTTGAGTTCCCGAATAAAATCCACTGAGCGAGTTCGGCGCGCTTTTCAGAAGAATCGGGCAATTTGCCGTATTTTTCGGCGAGATAGAGCAAGATTGCGCCCGATTCCCAAAGTTTAAAATCGCCGTCGGTAATGGCGGGAACTTTGCCGAAGGGATTAATCGCGAGAAATTCGGGTTGGTGGTGTTCCTTTTCCTGCATATCGAGCAAGACGAATTCGTAAGGAACTTCCAATTCTTCTAAATACCATCGAACGATGGATGCGCGACTGCGAGCGCCGCCGTAAAGTTTAAGCATAGTTTATACAACTTGATGGGTAAAGGGGTGTTGTTTGATATTATCCTCGGTACGCACGATATTTTCAGCATTGAGAAGGCGCTTGCGCTCGATCGAGTAATTAAAGTCGTCCTTTTGGGTGCCGAGAGGGATATGGTTTTGGGCTTCCGGGTGGTTTTTGTAGGTACGGGTTGCGGCGATCGCGCGATCGGTGAAATCCTGGCATAATTGCGCATCGTTGGGAAATTCTGCCGGAATATGGAGTTCTTCTTCCCCGTAAAAATCACACAGCGATTTGCCGCAAGCAAATTGATAGGAAGTTGGAATCCCTTTGAGCAACGCTTCTAGGGCAGCCGAAGGAATCGGTTCGATCGCGTAAACCTCTCTAACTTCTCCCTCTTCTCGCACGAAACAGGTTGCCAGTCCGAAAACGCAGTAATCTTCTGCTTGCAAGTCAGGAGCATTGGAAAATAAAGGAGTAGTTGTCATGGGTATAGTGCCTTAAAATATAGCCAAAATTTCGTTAGGTTAAGAGCGCTCAGAAGTCTTGCAATCCTCGAAACTCGTACATTCTACCAAAAATCGTCAGTTTGAAGAAAAGCCAGAAGCAAGGCGGGACAGTGCCGCTATTGGCACAAATTTCTGAGAATTTCAGTCAAGGTCTGCATAAATCTCAGAAACTGACCGTAGATAGAGCCAGAGGATCCGGAATCCCCCAGTAATTTCTTGTATTTACTCTCTGTAGCGCGAGTCTACAAAGCCTCTTTTCTCGGGACACCCCAGTGAGTGACACAAGCTCGCCTCCCGATGGAACCTTTAGTCAGTAGGGTACATAGTAAGTAGAAGTGCAGGCAATCCGATGAATGATGATTTTTCAGATCGACTCCAAGAGCGAGAATTCAGAGCGTTAGTCTTAGAAGCCTCCAATAGCGGCGATTATCCTGGTGCAATTGCGCTGCTCGATTGCTTGATCGAGGACAATCCCGACAGTGCGATTGATTATAACAACCGAGGGCTGATGTATTTTTATAATGGTCAACACGATGGCGCGATCGCCGATTTCGATCGCGCCATCGCCCTCAATCCTCGCCTCGACAACGCCTACAACAACCGCGCCAATTGCTATGCTGCGATGGGAGATTTAGCCAGCGCGATCGCCGATTACGATATTGCCCTCGATTTCAACCCCACCAACGCCCGCGCTTGGGTCAATCAAGCGATTACCTACCGCGAACTCGGACTCTACGATCTTGCCCTTGAGAATTTCGATATCGCCTTGGTTTTGGGACGGCGCTTGCAAGGACGAATTTATGCCGAACGAGGGCGCACCTATCAGTTGAGAGGAGATTGGAATTGCGCCCTAGGCGACTACCAGCGCGCTCTCGAAGCCCGTTCTTCTCATCGCTACGAACGGCGAGTTAAAGCTTGGCAAGAAGAGTTGCTCGCTCCCGCCAGCGCTTAATAATGAATAATGAATGGTGAATAATGAATAATAAAGGGTAAGTTATGGGTAGTTAATTACGAACTACATTTCGGTAAGCGTTCAACTGAAGTTCGACAGGTGTTACCCCGATATTGTGGTCAATGACCCCGAATTACGAATTATCTGAGTGGCGAATAGTTAATTACGAATTACGAATTACGAATTACGAATTATCTGACCGATGTTAAAAAAGTTTGCTTTACTCGCTTTCTTGATTTGTTCGGGGGGATTTGCCCTCGGTTACTATTACTGGAAACAAGTAACAGGAGTTCCACAGTGGTATGCCGCTCAACAGATTTCTAGCCCAGTAACGAGCCAAACGGCAGTCTCATCGAGTCCCGGAGAACTGCAAGCTCAAAAGACAGAAGTCATACAAAAGATCGAGCGGCAAATCGCAGACCAACGCTCGAACGCTCCCCAGCAGGACGCGAGGGTTAGTCTCGAATCGCAAGATTTAAACGATTTAATTGTTAGTAGCATTGCCGAAAAACCCAAAGGGGAAAAGTTTTTAGAAGCGACTCGAGGCGTTCAAACGAAGATAGAACCGGAGAAGCTTGAAGTTGGGGCTGTCGTCAATCTCGATCGGCTGGATTCAGAAGTGTTATCGGGTTCGGGGAAAGCCGCGTTAGAAAAAGTTCTTCAAAAATTTCCTGTGCCGAGCGATCGCGAGGTTTATATCGGCATTGAAGGCGTTCCGACTGTAGAGAACGGTCGCCTCAAAGTCGATAACAACACGAGAGTTAAAGTTGGCAATGTCAGTCTCTCCATCGTAGAAGTTGCCAAGCAGTTAAGCGTTCCGCCAGAAATGCTCGTTTCGGGAATTAATCAAAAATTAGAGAATATCTCAGTCAGCGAACTGCAACTTGAAAAAGACCGTTTAGTGCTAAAAGGCGCTTTGGGTAATTGATAATGGATAATGGACAATGGATAACGAAGAGGGAATAATTGATAATGGACAATGGATAACGAAGAGGGAATAATTGAGAATTGATAATGGACAATGGACGAATGGCACTGACTTAAGGCTGGTGGGCGCTGCCCACCCTACGAAATTATCTGTAGAGACTACGAAATTATCTGTAGAGACTACGAAATTATCTGTAGAGACTACGAAATTATCTGTAGAGACTACGAAATTATCTGTAGAGACTACGAAATTATCTGTAGAGACTACGAAATTATCTGTAGAGACTACGAAATTATCTGTAGAGACTACGAAATTATCTGTAGAGACGTTGTATACAACGTCTCTACAGACGATTTTTGAACTCTTATTTCAGTGCCATTCGACAATGGATAATTGATAATGAAATGCTTAATCCCAGGTTTCGATGAATGGGTTTGATGTAGCGAAAAAACACTCGGCATCAACAGAGCAATTAACGGCTCCGAACGTTATCCATTGTCCATTATCAATTATCAATTATTCAGGGCGCTTAACGCAGAGCGGGGCGAGGAAATAAAGCCTGAAAGCTCGATTGTCGCTGTTCTACGGGTTCGGGAGCGTCATCCCAGAGCGTTTCGTAGTAGAAGAAGGAAACGCCTAAACCGCGATCGCGCGCCGTCCAAACTTTTTGTTGAATGTATTGCATCGGCATCGGGCGATTGCGCAACCCCGTCAGAATCCCGATTCCCGTCGGAATCTTCTGCTGCGTCTCGGCAATTTCCGGGCGACTAACCTCGGCGGCAAAACTGTTTAAATCTGGGCGATATACCTGAACGATTAACTCATCGACGAGATCTTGGCGCACCCAAGTCAGCCAATCTTGCAGGTGAAGGTTATAAGCCCCGTTGTAAGGATTCGGCGAAATCGAGAAAATCGCATCGGCTTTCTTCGCCTTGACTGCTTGACGGAGTTGCCGGACGAAGGCGGTAATTTTATCGGCGCGCCAGCGAACCCAAGCCGGATCGCGAGGATCGGCGGGCGGTTCTTTTTGGGTTTCTTTTTTGTACAGGGCGACTGTATAAGGATCGTAGCCGAATTCGTTGGGCAGACTGAGATGGTCGTCAAACTGAATGCCATCGACATCGTAGCGACTCATTACTTCTAACACTAAGTCGGTTAGGAACTTCTGGACTTCAGGATGAAAAGGATTCAACCAGGAGACTTCGCCTCCCGCACCCACCCAAGTTTGACCGCCATCGCGCCGTTGAGTCAACCATTCGGGATGGCTAAGCGTCATTTCAGACAAAGCAGGAATCATAAAGCCGAATTCAAACCAAGGCATTACGAGTAAGCCTTCGCGATGGGCGAGAAAGATGGTATCGGCAAGAGTGTCTTGTCCTTGGAGACCGTGGGGGACAAAAGGTTGAATCCCCATTTCCTGCGCGAGGGCGCTTTCATATAGCACGTAGCCCGAATTCCAGACTACTGGATAAAGGGTATTAAAATTGAGGCGAGAGAGTTGAGCGATCGCATTCTTGAGTTTGGGACGGTCGATAAAAATTTCCGTGTCATTGGTCGTCATCCACACGCCGCGAATTTCCTGAACGGGTTCGCGTGCTAAGGCGGGACTCAGAGGATTGGCGAGTAAGATTGCGAGCGACGCGATCGCAATACTCAAGGCAACGTATCGCAGCGATCGCCACCAACGTTTAGGAATGCTGAATTGCATAATAATTGCATTAAGAATGCTAACTGACTCGAGTTTCCGGCAGAGGGCTTCAAGAACACAAACAACCATTCTACTGGGTTAATGTTCCCTTAACGCCCGACTGCTATTTCTATCTCCACCCGGAAACTGCACCAATCCGAAACCTATAACAAAAGCCGATAAGTCCTGAATATTTCTAAATTCAACCTTCGCGATGTAGCGCTGTTGGATTCCGTGGAGTACCCTAGAGGCAAACAATCGCGAGCAAATCCGACCGGAATTGTAAGATTTGCAAGTGAATTTAATTACCGAGAAAGCGTGCTAACTTCGCGCTGATTCTTAATTTATTCATTCATCAGGGTGCAATCCATGCAGTTTATTTTTGACTCGGGTTATGAAAACTCAATGCTCGAACAATCGCTACTGCGCTGGCGTAGCGATCGCAATATTCGCCAGCGTTCTCGTTGGCTGTCGCACCACCGAATCTGCTTCCACTAGCCCCCCTTCTACTCCGAGTTCTATCCCGTCGCCAGCGGCAACCGCACCGCAGACTAACGCTGCAATCCTCAGCGAGATTCAAAAGCAACCCGTTTGGGTGAAACCCGAAAACGCTCAATCGGAAGTTCCCGGAAAACAAGGAATGGCACTGAAAGTTGGGGAAACAATTCGCACTGAAGGCGAAGCGCTTGCACAAGTCGAACTCAATAGTGGTTTGGCTTTTCGGATTGGGGGCGATGCCGTTCTCACTTTACAGCCTAATAACAAACTCTATTTGAATTCTGGCGAGATGATAACTTGGGTACAACCGGGACAAAAAGTTCCAGCCGAAATTGTTACGCCGGGAGGGATTGCCGGAATTCGCGGTACGACTGTTTACGTTAAAATCCCAAAAAATCCTGAAGAAGGAACGCTGTTTTTCTCTTGGGAAGGAAGTGTTGCCGTCCGTTTGCCCGATCTAGCCGAAGAAATTGTATTGGAGTCCGGTCAGGAAATTCTCATTCCTAAAGCCGAAAAAGATATTGCAAAACTGCGTGCGTTGGTTCGTCAGTTGCCCCTAGAAGAGTGGAGGAAACGCCGTCAAACAAGTAACCTAATGGGACGGTTTAGCAAGCCCCTGCCGACACTTTCTAAACTTGAGGAGGTCGAGCAAAAACTGAAAATTCCGCCCTCGCCGCGCGATAATCCCAGACAGGAGCGGTGAGAGGGAATTAATAAATAATGAATAATGAATAGTGAATAGTGAATGGTGAATAGTTAACTTACCCATTAATAGCGAGCGGCTGTATATTTTTAATGTTTCTAGGGACTGAAGCCGATCGCAGATTAACGATTCACTATTCCCTAACACAGGAGGTTAAAGATCGGTAGCTCAAAAGGAAGTTTAAGGCATTTTAATTACTGGCTTATCGGTTTTTGGGCGCTGTTGGGGGCAACTTTAACCGGGTTTAACCCGGAATTCGTGCAGCGCTGGGATCGTCAAATGCAAGTCTCATTCTATCGGTGGCGCGGTCCGATCGCGCCGCCGTCGGAAGTGGTTATCCTGGCCATCGATGAGGATTCTCTCAATCAAGGCAATTTAGCCGCAAAAGCGCCCGATCGCTACCCCGAACTCGCTCCCCTTTATCGTTTTCCCTGGCAGCGTCAAGCCTACGGACAGGCGATCTCGCGCTTATTGGCAGCAGGCGCGAGGTCAGTCTCAGTGGATATTCTCTTGACCTCTCCCAGTAGTTATGGTAATAAGGATGACCTTGCATTGCGCCAAAGTCTGGAGAAAGCGGGCGGGCGCGTCGTTCTCGCAGCCGCCCACGAATACTCGGGCAGCGATGGCGGTTTGCAGCATCATCTCGTCAAGCCCAACCCGCTGTTCCTGGGGTCAAGTCGCTTGGGTTTAATTAATTTTTTTCCCGATGTAGACGGCAGAATCTACCATTTAGCGAACAATTACGGCGATCGCGTTTTGCGTCCCCTCGGACTCGAAGCGCTACCCTCTTTCGCAGACGCAACCTTACAAGCGGCACAACTGCCCCCAACGCAATACGGAGAGATTTTTTATTACGGCGGTCGGAACACTTTCCCTTACGTTCCTTTCTGGCAGGTTATCGATAATAAAAATTGGGAATTTCACCGCAAAAACGGGACGTTTCAGGACAAAATCGTCTTAATCGGCGCGACGGCGGATTCGCTGCAAGACTTTAAGCGCACGCCCTTTTCCGAACGAATGCCGGGGGTAGAAGTTCATGCTAATGCGATCGCGACTTTACTCAGAGGACTCGCACTGTGGCCTTTAGTGCCGGATCCCGGGCTGCGCGGCGTTTTTGTCTTCCTGGGAGTCGGCGCAATTGCGATTGTGTTGTTGCGTTGGAAAAACCCCCTGTGGCAATGCGCTAACGCGGGGGCGATCGCTTTGGGTTGGATTGCCGTTACTTATATCTGTTTTCACGCCTCGGGAATGATTTTACCGATTCTCGTTCCCGCGATCGCGCTAACTTTGTACGGTATCACCGCCTTAGCTGTCGGTATCCTCCGCGAACAACTCGAACGCCTCCGCCTTTACAACACCCTCGGGCGCTACGTCGCCGAACCCATCGTCAACGAAATCCTCAACCGCCACGCCGACGACTTCCGTTCCCTGGTTAAAGGGCGCAAAGTCAAAGCAGCGATTTTATTTTCCGACATTCGCAGCTTTACAACCTTTTCCTTAACTCGCGAACCCGAAGAAGTCGTCGAACAATTGAACGTCTACCTCGAAGCAATGGTGGAAGCGATTTTAGCTGAAGGCGGTACTCTCGATAAATTCATCGGCGATGCAGTTATGGCTGAGTTCGGATCGCCCATTTCTTACGGCGAAAAAGAAAACACCCTCCGTGCCGTTCGCGCCGCACTTGGGATGAGAAAAGCCTTAGTCCAATTGCAACAGGAATGGCGCGAACAAGGCAAAGAAATTCTGTTTAACGGGATCGGAATTCATTACGGCGAAGTCATTGCGGGCGATATCGGTTCTTCTAAGCGCCGAGAATTTGCCGTCATCGGCGATACGGTTAATGTTGCGAGTCGTATCGAAGGACTCACCGGCAAACTCTCTGTCGATATCCTGATTAGCGAAGCGCTGTACGAATGGGTGCGCGATGAGATTGAAGTGGTTGAAATGGGGCTACATTCACTCAAAGGGCGCGGCGACAATAAGATTAAACTCTACAGCGTTGTCGGCTTAAAAGCTGGCGATCGGCAACTTTACCGGCAAATGCGGGAGGCACTGCGGCAATATTTGGATTTTCGGCAACGCAGCGATCGCGCTTCGGGTTAGAAATTACTTTCACTCAGCCAATTAACGTGCAAACCTGGTGAAAAAATAGGTAAGATAGCGAGCAATCTATCGTCAGGGAGCTACCATGAAGCTGGACTGTTTCAAAATCTCTATTAAATTCGATATCATCGCAATCTTGGTGATTGTAATCGCAGGGTTAAAACTTACCTTTGGGTTGGACGGGGGAGAAGATATCGGACTCTACGATGAAAGCGATTATCTTTACAGTGGAGTCACTTTTCTAACGGCGGGGCCGCCGCAACCGTCCTGGGCCCCGCTCTATGCGATTTGGTACTTTATCTTATCGTTTTTTGAGCCGAATCGTACTCAGCTTTATTACCTAAACTATAAGTTAATGGTAATTTTATTGCCTGTTTTTACTTATGTTTTTCTTCGCGTTAAAAATCTCTCGATAACCCTGAGCTTAGCTATTGCAGCTTGGGTACTTTTGCTCCCGATTAATGCTAAATCGATCCAAAAAGTTTCTCACTTTTCGATTCTCATCATCTTTATTAACTTTATTGTCCTAAATTTCGTTAAGGATCGCGTTTGGTTCTTGACAATTAACGCACTTTTTGCGTTATTGGTTGCCTTTGTTCGACCGGAATATTTTCTAGCATTTGTTCTGTTTTCTGTTGTGCTGTTTGCCGTCGCGATCGCACAATGGAAAGCGCAAGGTGAGTTTCCTCTCAAACCGCTCCTAACCTACGCTCTACCGAGCATTTTCCTCCTCGCTTGGTTCGGGCTTCCGATTTCTGGCGATCGCAGCTTAATGGCTTTCGGGCAGCATTTTTCAATCCATTGGGTAATGTGGAATAACAGCGATTTTAATCCTTGGACGAACTGGGAATGGATTCTTTCCCAAAATTTTGGCAACGTTCATAGCGTTGGAGAGGTTATCATTAGCAATTCCTCGCTATTCTTTAAGCATATTTTAGCCAATTTAGGAGATTTAAGACTAGCACCAGGATTTCTAAAGCCTAGAATTATTGACTCTTCTCTCTTATCGGAAGCTGCTTTTTTATTCTCGATTTTTATTGCCTGTCTTATTCCGCTTGGTAATCTCAAAAAAAATATTTTGCTTCATAAAAAGTTATTACTCGCAAGCGCAATCTTTTTATTAACCAGTCTCGTCTCAATTTTTCTAATCTATCCGAGGGAACATTATATTTTAGGATTTTTTGTTCCCTTCCTCGCTCTAATCGCCATCTGCTTCGGCAGTCCCTCAGCCGAGCAAAGCCCTAAAATAAGGGCTAGAAACATCTTATTTCTCTGCTCTCTGCTCCTCATTTTAACGCCTTTACCTTACTTTAAAAAAAGCAATCCAAGCTTACAAAACTTGAATGTGATTGCTTTCCTTCAATCCATAAATCTTCAAGAATCCGTGCGTCTTCTTGAAGCTGAAGGGGGCTATAATATCTATTTAGGGAGCAATTTCAAACGCATCCCCGAATACAGTAAACAAGTCGATTTCGATCGCTTTCTCCAAATGGAGAAGATTAATGGAATCATTTTGAGCGAGGCTTTAAAACGAGATCGCCGATTTAAAACCGATCGCGAATGGCTAGATTTCCTGAACAATTACCAAACCGCAGGATTTGTCAAAATGGATATTCCGAATACGGAGAAACAATTGCTGCTGAAGGCAGATTTATTGAACTAATCCACAAGCCTTGTTTTACGAAGGGGAATTGACTCGAACGGCGGCGGGAGAAATAACTTGCGATCGCGGCGTAAATTCTGCATTGGTCGGCACGGTTGCTGAAAAGATCAAAAAAGCTCCCATTAACGCCATAATCGCATTTTCCGTGAAACTCACTACCCCTAAAGGTGCTTTTGAGTTACCGCCGATACAAGCACAATTCAAGTCTTTTTTATCGAGGTAAACTGCCTTAAACACAGAAATAGAACCGCTGATTCCAACGAGTAACGAACCGATACCCGTCGCTAAGGGAAAAACACCGGAAAGAAACCCTAAACCTATAGCTAATTCAGCAAAAGGATAAACTTTACTGTAAGGTTTGACGCGCTGCGAGATTAAATCGTACTTTTGGAAACTTTCCGTAAATGACTCTAAATCCATCAACTTCAAAGAGGCAAGCATGGAAAGCGAAATTCCCATAAAACCCGTCATTCCCGCTGACAAGGCAACCGCCATCAATCCTGCTGTTGAAAAAAGGGCAATAACCGGCGTGTAGGAGGTTTCTTCCATCTTTTCAGTGACCTGTAAGCGTTCCGCTAAATCTTGATAACCTCCAATTCGTTCCTCCCCGAAGAAAATTTGGGGGGTTGTGGTGACGTGATGTTTGGCTTTGAAAGCATCGACTTCTTCGCGAGAAGTCAATGTTACATCCTCGAAAGCGATGTCCCTCTCGGAAAGCAAGTTTACAGCTTTCCTTCCCCAAGGACACTCGCTCTCACCAATTGCCATGCGATATACTTTTACATCTGCTATTTTAGGTTTTTCTATATTGACTGCTGTCATCTCAAGACCTCCTGCAACCTGTCTCTTTATTTTTACTGTAAAGTCTCCTGTCGGCTGGAGAGTCAAGGGAATTTACCGATTTTTGAATTAAGAATTGTAAAGAATCCTTAATTGGAGAAAGTCTCAATTACTTATTCGCGCCCCAGTGCGATCGCGTCGCGCTTTTCCAACGCATTTATAATGCTCTAATTCCCTGCGGTTTATTTATTTTCGATATTGCCGAACCCGGACAAATAAACTCAGAGGAACCCGTGCGGGGATTTACCGAAGGTGAAGATTGGATTGTTTTAGTCGAAAAACAAGAAGATCGCAATTCTCAAATTCTGACTCGCCGCATCATTACGTTTCGCAAGATTGGAGATTCCTATCGAAGAGATGAAGAAATCCATCGCCAGCAACTTTACCGAGCCACGGAATTAGCCGCAGAACTCACTCGAATTGGGTTTCAAGTCAAGACTACTCGAGGGAGTTCTCAGTACCCGCTTCCTGGGGCAAGAGCCGCCTTAATTGCCCGCAAGTCATAGTATTGAACTTTCTCTACATTAATTAACTCGGCTCTATCCACTATTCATTATTAATTACTCATTATTAATTATTCAATACATTACTGTTGCTTGAGTCGTTGTTCTGCCAGGGCCATTTTTCGACGTTCTTCCCAAACTTTCCCCAAGGTCATGGGGCTGCAAACTAGCAATGCCGTAATAAAAACAATGACAAACTTAGCGCCTAACTCTGAAGCGGCTTGTTGAGTGAATCGAACGTGCGTCACGTAGGAAGCGTAGTAATTCAGGAGAATTGCTCCCGTCCAGAAGACTCGTACCATCCAGTTGACGACGCTGGAATCGTTAGATTTGCCAAAATCGTCGTCGTAGTTTTGCCAGACTCTACTGGTATAAAAGTTGAGGACGCATATTAAGGCCGAGCCTATTAATCCCGTTCCGAAGGCTACCCAATTTTCTGTTTGCAGGATAGTGACAATCCCAACATAAGTAGTTACGAAGGCCCAGAATGTTCCTAAAACCAAAACAAACGCAAGTGACCTGTTTAGCATTGAGTACCTCGAAATTTCAGGCTGGAGTAGAAGCTGCGGGGCGCAAAATTCTGAATTAGAATTGACGATTGATTCATGACCCGTTGCACACCTTGCTTTTTAAGAAGAAAAAAGACTCTTCCTTCAAAGCTTAGATAACATTGTCAATTGTCTATTGTCAATTGTCCATTAGCCGTTGTATATTGTCGAACGAACTGAGCTTCCCTAAATGTCTGCTTTGAGTCGGGCAACGGGCAACGAGCGGCGTTCTGTTGGATTGGGGTAAGAGGTTCAATCGATCTGCTTTCTAGCATATAGCAATCTCGCTCTTTCGGGAAATGCTAGGTCAGGTCGAACGAATACTTGACAATGGCGTATGGAAACGCTGCTTTTAGGATTCGAGCGATCGCACGGACTGTCTTTCCCACCAAGATTTCATTTTACCGGGATTCATTAAACCATAAGGATCGACTTGTTCTTTAAATTGGAGTTGTAGGGAATCGAGGGTTTGACGGCCGGTTGATTCGAGATGATAGGTGTGGGGGTTAGCAATCGCCGCCCCCCGCGCTTCGTGGTAGGCGATAATTTCGTTGAGGCGCTCTTCGTTGGTGAAGCGCACGAGTTGCAATCCCCCCGGTACGGTTTTTCCGTCCGCGCGCGAAAACTCGAGGTGCATCATGACTTCGTTGCCAAAGTGTTGGTATAGTTCCTCGACGAGATCGAGGTTAAAAAACATGGTTTGTAAGTAGGTCAGGTTGGGGTCGATGCTGCGCGCGTGCAGGGTAGTATGATTCCAGGTAAACTCTGCTAAACTGACTCCTTTGCTGGCTTCTAGAGCAGTTTTGCTGTAAGTTATTTCCCCGCCGTACTCGCGTACTAAGTCTTGAAAGGATTCTAAACTGGATTCTGCAACCATTAATAAGGCGCAATGTTTGCCTTTGGGTAGGTAATCTTTCAGGGCGGGAAAGTAGGATGGAATCGGAGCGGCACAGATGCAAATCAGTTTTTTGATTAAGCCGTCGGCATTGCCCAAGGCTTGCCCGAAGCGAGCAGCGCTCATAAAGTCATCAAAGATAACGATGAGTTCTGCCCAGGGGTAGGCGGGGGCGAGGGGGAGTTCTAACTCCGTAATAATACCGTTTGTCCCGTAGGCATGGTTGATTTTTTGGATTTCATCGCCGCGCAATTCGAGGATTTTCGGTTCGTCTTCGAGGGTGACAACGCGGGCGGCGAGAACGTTACCGCGATCGGCGAGCATTCCGTAGGTTATCGAGCCGATGCCGCCGCTACCGCCGCCGATGAAGCCGCCAAGGGTCGCAGTCCGGTAAGTTGAGGGATACATCCGCAATTCCCATCCCTGCTGGCGCGCTTGTTTGTCAAAGACGGCCATTTTTACACCCGCTTCAACGCGCGCGATGCCATCTCTTATCCAACGAATCGCGTTCATTTGCGTCGTATCGAGGATGATGCCGCTTTTTAAGGGAATACACTGACCGTAATTTCCGGTTCCAGCGCCGCGAATAGTGAGGGAAACTCGGTGTTTGACGCAGGCTCGTGCGATTTGCAGGACTTGGTTTTCGTCGGTGGGGCGAACGACGCAGTTACCGCGTTTGTCGGCGAGTTGCTGTTGGAGGATGGGGCTAAAGTGGTAGTAGTCGAGGGAAAGTTTGGCGACGCGATCGCGATCGGTAATCGTTTCAATGCCGTCGAGTTCGGCGATCGCGTCTTTCCAATTAGTGAGTTGGCGGCTCGGGCTCATTTTTATATACTCTACGTCAGAACGAAGCAACAGGGGCGATGCCATCGATCGCTGTCGAACTGGACAACTTTTTCCCCTGTGCTAATATTAGTCAATTTGCAAACCTCACTGTCTCAAGTTTCACTCACTGTGTTCAAGCAAATCCTCGGTAAAACCGCTCTCTGCTTTCTCTCTAGCTTATTGTTCGTTGAAGGAATCGCGCTCCGTCCGGCTTCGGCAAACCTCAATCCATCAGTTTTAATCGCGCAACAAGCAAGCAACGATCGCCAACAAGTCAATCAACTTTTGCGACGGGGACGGGAATTAGTCGATGCGGGAGATTATGCCACCGCGATCGCAACTTATCAGCAAGCTGCGGCTTTAGACCGGAGTAATGCAAAGATTTATTCAGGGATTGGTTTTTTGCAAGCGCAACAACGAAACTATCGCGATGCGGTTCAATCTTATCGCCAAGCGATCGCGCTCGATCCGAATAATGCCGATTTTTACTACGCACTCGGTTACGCTTTCGCTCAGTTAGGCGACAATCAAAATGCGGGTTCTGCTTACCAACGCGCCGTTCAACTCAAGCCCGATAATCTCAACAATCAATTGGGACTCGGTACGATTTTGTTGCGTCAAGGTCGCTACGCAGAAGCGATTAAAGTTTACCAACAAGTGATTGCTAAAAACCCGCAATACAGCCAAGTTTATGCGCTGATGGGGAATGCGTTGATCGAACAAGGTCAGTATCAAGATGCGATCTCGATGTTGCAACCTGCCGCTCAACAAGCTCCTAACGATCCCAAAATTCTCGAGCAACTCGCGATCGCACAAATTAAAACCGGCAATACCCAAGCCGGATTGGCAACTTTAGAACGGGTGGTTCGCCTCAATCCCCATAGTGCGAATGCCTATTTAAATATGGGTCGAATTTTGCAGCAGCAAGGACAATCGGATGCTGCGAAACGAGCTTACCAACAAGCTGCTATCATCGAACCGAATTCTTTAGAGGTTCAGCAAGCTGTCGGTAATGTATTGCTCGAAGAAAAGGATTATTTAATGGCGATTGTTGCCTTTCGTCGCGCGACGGAAATCGACCCCAATAATGCGATCGCTTTCCATAAGTTAGGATTGGCTTTTCTGGGGCGCGAGCGACGCGCAGACGCGATCGAGGCGCTCGAAAAAGCCAGCGAACTTTATCAGACCCAAAAGAACACCCAAGCCCTCAAGGAAGTTGAAGATTTGCTTGAAGACCTTAAGTAATGGAAGCTAAGAGAAATGTCTTTAAAGTAAGGAGGACTCGAGCCAATTAGTCGAACCCCAATTGATAGCCCGCAGAACCTTTGATTAAAAGTAAAGTCTATGGCTTGAGAAGTCTTACTGATTTTCGCGGAAGAATTCTCAAGCATTAGTCCTTTTCTTCTAAGTTTGTATCAATCTCCTCCAAGAACCACAATCAGCGATCGAAAAAGAGAAGATCTAATGCTAAGAAAGATTCTAAAAGGGATTCTACCGAGACCTCTCCTAGCCAGTCTGAAGAACTACAAAATATTAAGTTTTGACTTCGGACAGTTCGGAACGATGGGGGCTTTTAATAGCGTAGACAGAATGAAAAATCCCATTCCTTGGTATACTTACCCCGCGATCGAATATCTCAAGCAATTAGACTTCTCTAATAAAATTATTTTTGAATACGGTTCGGGAAACTCAACGCGCTTTTGGGCAGAACGTTGTAAGACTCTTGTCTCTGTCGAACATGATAAAGTCTGGTACGACAAAATTAAACCCACCCTCCCTGATAATGTTGAATACTACCTCTTTGAGGAGACTCAAGACTACATTAAATCGATCGCAAAATACCCGGATAATTTTTTTGATGTTGTGACGATTGATGGCATCCATCGTTCGCATTGTGCTGCCGAAGCGATAGTTAAGTTACGGGATGATGGTTTTGCAATTCTCGATAATTCAGATTGGAACGAGAAAGCCTCGCAATTGTTTCGAGAGGCAGATATGATTGAAGTCGATATGTCCGGATTTGGTGCTATCAATAGTTATACTTGGATGACATCATTTTATTTTAGGAGAAACGTCAATCTAACCCTAGCTCACGAGCGACAACCCGTTCACGGCATCGGTAGCGTTAAGATTAGAGAACCGTTCTGATAAACTGACCCAAAATTCTTTAAGTTTGCATGAGTTCGATTGAAACCTGAATTTTGAGCCTCAGTTAGCTCAACGGTTGAAGACTAAAAAAAGTTTCCGAAACTTTCGTTCCTACTTCATTGAGCGATCGCTGCATTCCGTCGAGAAACTCGTGCAAACCGCCCTCAATAATATCGTCAATCGTAATATAGCCAAGTTGAGCGCATAACCGTCCGAGCGCCCGTTCGGCGGGATTGCACCAAGTTCCGGGCGGCGTACCCGTAATTTGGTGAAGCGAATACTCCACCTGTCCCAGACAAAAATGAATCGAGCGCGGAAAATCGCGATCGAGAATTAAAAATTCAGCCACTCCCGAGGGTGTAATTCGGTGCTGCTGTTTGCGATACATCTCATAAGCACTCGCCGATTTCAACAGCGCCATCCACTGAATTTGATCGAGGGGCGTTCCCACCCAAGCAGCAGAGGGCAGCAGTACAAAGTATTTCACATCGATGATGCGCGTCGTCTTATCCGCCCGCTCCAAATGTCGCCCCAAACGTCCAAAATGCCAGCCTTCATTGTGCGTCATTGTCGCATCCATAATCCCCGAAAAGCGATGGCTGGCTAACTTAATACCATTGAAAAATTCCGGCGACAAATTAATCGCTTCTTGCTTTGCCGCCTCCTCAACCATGTGATAAAAGGAGTTGACTTCTTCCCACATTTCTGAGGAAATCGCTTCTCGGATCGATCGCGCGTTTTCCCGAGCGAAGCGCAACACCGAAAGGATCGAATTAGAATAATCGCTATCAAACGTTAGGAATTGAATCGCATTTTCTGCGGTTGCTTTGCCGTAACGCTGCTTAAAGAGGGCAGAATCGCCAGTAGTAATAATTAAAGGTTTCCACTGCTGTTGCAACGCGGCAGGTAAATCTAGCATTAAATTGAGGTTAACATCGATGAAACGCGCGATATTATCCGCTCGTTCAATATAGCGATTTAACCAATAAATAGAATCAGCAACTCGACTCAAAAGCATAACAGTTAATTGTTGGTGAAACGTATGACCTTTAACATATCACCCGACTTCTAAAATGTTTGCTGTTAACTTTTCAGCCCTTTTGGTGAGGAAAGTGTTGTCAAAGTCCCGCTAAACTGAAGAGGCTCCACTACCAACACTCAGTTCAATGCCTCGTTGGTTCAATATTGCCGGACCGTGCAAACCTGAAAAGCACTATATGCTTCCCCCCACCAGTCGCTTACCCGACTTGGAAACCCTCATCGAACAGGAAAGTTATTTTGTCGTCCACGCACCGCGACAAACGGGAAAAACCACTGCTATGCTAGCGCTAGCCCAACAATTAACCGAAAGTGGCAACTCTGTAGCGGTGGTCGTTTCGGTAGAAGTAGGAAGTGCCTTTAACCCCAACCTCAGTGACGCAGAATTGGCAATTCTAGGGGCTTGGCAAAATTTAATTTCAGTCCGTTTACCCCAAGAATTGCAACCGAAAACTTGGGTTTACGAGCAACCCGCCGGACAAAGAATTCAAGCCAACTTAAAAGCTTGGGCGCAGGATTTATCCAAACCTTTGGTTTTATTTATCGATGAAATTGATTCCCTACAAGACCAAACGCTCATTTCAATCTTGCGACAATTACGCGATGGTTATTCGATTCGTCCCAATCACTTTCCGGCTTCGGTGGGGTTAATCGGTTTACGAGATGTGCGGGATTACAAAGTGGCATCGGGAGGGAGCGAGCGATTAAATACAGCGAGTCCCTTTAATATTAAAGTCAGTTCGATTACGCTGAGAAACTTTAATGCTTCTGAAGTAGCCGAACTTTACCAACAACATACTCGAGAGACGGGACAGGGGTTTAGCCCAGAAGCCACAGAAACCGCGTTCGATTTAACGCAAGGACAACCGTGGTTGGTAAATGCTTTAGCAAAAGAAGTGGTCGAAAAGCTGGTGAAAGACCGAAGCATTGAGATTACCAAGTTCCATATTTTAGAAGCCAAGGAAATCTTAATTGCCCGTCAAGATACCCATTTAGATAGTCTAGCCGAACGTTTGCGAGAACGGAGAGTTAAAGCGATTATCGAACCGATCTTATCCGGACAAGCCTTGGGGGATACTTCCAACGATGACCGTCAGTATTTAATCGATTTGGGATTATTGCGACGGAACCCGGCGGGAGGATTAATGATTGCCAATCCGATTTACCGCGAGGTGATTCCCCGGGTTTTAGTCCAAGGAACACAGGATAGTTTACCGCTGATTAGTCCGAGTTGGTTAACAAGGGAAGGAGAGTTAGATAAAGATGCTTTGTTAGCCGCGTTTATTAAGTTTTGGCGACAGCATGGGGAACCGTTGTTGGGGACGACAAGCTACCATTAAATTGCCCCTCACATTGTCTTGATGGCTTTCTTGCATCGCGTGGTGAATGGCGGTGGAACTTTGGAGCGGGAATATGCGATCGGTTCTGACCGAATGGATTTATGCTTGCGTTATGGCAGCGCGATCTTAGGAATCGAACTGAAAGTCTGGCGGCAGAAGAAACGCGACCCGCAAGCCGAAGGAATCGAGCAGTTGGAATCGTATTTGGCGCGGTTGGGATTGGATGAAGGGTGGTTATTTGTGTTCGACCGGCGCGAGAATGCACTACCGATTGAGGAGAGGTTATCGACGCAAATTGTTAAGACCGAACAAGGGCGAGATATTACTGTTATTCGGGCTTGAATAAGATGAGAGTCGGATTTTTTTTCAGAGCGATGGAGTGAACATTAGGATGTTTTCGCTAGAAGCAAAACTGAGTACGATCCAACAAAAGATTATGGATGTTTGGTTTCGTACTTTAACCTACGCATCGACCTGAAGGGTAAGGTTGCTAGTTGAGTAGAGCGAATTGGTTATTCGCCCTACTATTCTTTGGATTTGAACGGGAAACGGCAATGCTCGCTTGACGATCGATAACGATTCGCTGTTAGCTATTTCGCAGCCATCGATAGCATCAAGTCGAGCAGGCGCATCGAATAGCCCCACTCGTTGTCGTACCAAGAAACGACTTTAAAGAAGTTCGAGTTTAATTCAATTCCCGCGCCAGCATCGAAAATGCTTGAATGAGAATCGCCGATAAAATCGGAGGAAACGACATCATCTTCGGTATAGCCTAAAATCCCTTTGAGTTCGCCTTCGGATGCTGCTTTCATCGCCGCACAAATTTCTTTGTAGCTGGTGGCTTTCTCGGTTTTAAAGGTTAAATCGACCACAGAAACGTCGGGTGTGGGAACGCGAAGCGCCATCCCGGTCAGTTTTCCTTTCAGTTCGGGGAGAACTAAGGTAACGGCTTTGGCTGCGCCGGTGGCGGCGGGGATGATGTTTTGGGCGGCACCGCGTCCGCCGCGAAAGTCTTTTTTACTGGGGCCGTCTACGGTGGGCTGAGTGGCAGTCATGGCGTGGACGGTGGTCATTAAGCCTTCGACTAAGCCGAAGTTTTCGTGGATGACTTTGGCGACGGGGGCGAGGCAGTTGGTGGTGCAACTGGCGTTGGAGACGACAACATCTTTTTCAGGGTCGTAGCTGTCGTGATTTACGCCCATGAGGAGGGTTTTGACGCGATCGGGATCTTTGGTGGGGGCGGAGATAACGACGCGCTTTGCGCCTCCCTTGAGGTGTTTGGATGCGCCTTCGTAGTCGGTAAACAGTCCGGTAGATTCGACGACGTATTCAACGCCTTTGTCGCCCCAGGGGAGTTCTTCGGGGTTGCGGACAGAAACGCAGGGAATAAATTTATCGTTGACGACGATGCCATCGTCTTTGGCTTCTACGGTTCCGTCAAAGCGTCCGTGGGTGGAGTCGTATTTGAGGAGGTAGGCGAGATTGCTGGGGGGAACGAGGTCGTTAATGCAGAGGACTTCCGTATCGGGATTGGCGATCGCGCCGCGAAACATCAGCCGTCCGATTCGACCAAAGCCATTAATGCCAATTTTAACAGTTCCCATAATTTTCAGATTCCTTATGCGAGGGTCGCAACTTATCGAGGTTTACGGTTCCTCAAAAGCTTAAGGCGATCCCCTCGAACCGGGGCGCGGTTTTATGGAATCTTAAGCGTTGCTGGCGGTTATTGCATCGCGTTGCAACGAAGAGTGCGAGCGCACTCTTTCTTTTGCCTCTGTTGGGGGAAACGCGGTCAACTCGATTTAACTTTTCGTGGCTCGGCTTTGGGCATAATCAAGATTTTTTTGATATTCGCCGATGCGATCGCGCGCGACTTCATATTTAGGATTATTGTCGGGGACGGCTTGCATAAACGAGATTGCTTTCTGCCAGCGTTCGGCGACGGTTTGCCATTCTTCGGTCGATCGCGCGCTTTGGGTGAGTGTCGCCGCACTCATGGCGTTGTTAACGGCTTCGTGGAATGCGTCGGCGGACTGCGTTAAGCGAGCGCTGGCGTAGTCGAGATTTTTCTGATATTCGCCAGCTTTCTCGCGGGCGATCGCAAAATTATCGAGATTTTTCGGAACGCGCTGCATTAAGGCGATCGCGGTTTGCCAATCGCTCACCACAAGCTGCCATTCCGATTGCGATTGCGCCGTTTGCGTTAAGACTGCTGCTTTCGTGGCGTGATTGACGGCTTCGCGGAATGCTTCTTCGTTCTTAACATTGGGGACGGGAGCGGCACCGGGAATGAAAGCGGTACTCGGACGGGTGGTTAAGCGCGCGATCGCTTCAATCGTCACCACGCCCACACCAAACGCCATCAAACCCAGCATCGCCATCGGCAGCAAGCGTCCGCCATTACGAGCGCCCGACGATTTGGCCGGTAGCGCCCGCGCGGGTTGCGAGGATGCCTCCAAGCTGCGATCTTCAGTCCCTTCGGGCAATGCAACCGCTAGTTCCTCGGAGTTGCTTGCATCTTCAAAAGCAATGGGAGGAATTTCAGCGGTTGCTTGGAAGTTCACAGCACCGGATTGTCGAGCGCGCGCGATTTTTTCTTGCAACCAAGCCTCGAATAATTCATCCAAGAGGCGCTGGCGCATTTTTTCGTCAAACTGAGCGGGAATGTAGCGTTCCAAACGCACGATCGTCAGCCATTTATCGATGCGCAGCGGCGGCGAGATTTGCCCCGGCTGGCTGACTTTTAAAACTTGAGCGAGTTTGGGATGAAGGTTGTTGAGTTCGATGGGGCCGACTAATCCGTTGGTGTGAGCTTCTGGACCTTGGGAATATTGGCTGGCGAGGCGAGCGAAGGAGGCTTCTCCTTCTTGGAGGCGGAAATAGATCTCTTGAATGATTTCTACGTCTTCGCTTTGGATCAGGGAGAATAAGACGCGATCGAGTTGTTCGCGGCAGTTGTAGAAAGTCGTTTCGACGCGATCGCCCCAAGTTTCTTCTTTAAAGCGTTCGAGTTTGAGTTGCCGGGGCGCAATCGCTTGCACCTTTTGAGGGGAGATGCCGTAATTTTCTGGTTTTTGGGCGATTTTTTCGCAATAACGCTGAAGTTCTTCTGCGCTCGGCTCGATCGGGACAATCGCTTGCTCGATATAAAATTCGCGTAAGAGTTGAGGCAGAAGTTGGGAAGATTTTAATAGGGAAACAAATTGTTCGGCAGCAATTTGCTGGTTTCCGACTTGGAGGATCGCACTCATTTCACACCTCAAAGAACGCACAACGATCGACAGGTTAGCTCAGTTTTACTTTATCCTAACTTCCCACCTTTGGAGTGTCGGAGTTTTCAGGATTTAACATTTCAGCACCCTCTCTTTGCCCTCATCTATAGTAAACGAGTTGGAGGGCTTAGCGATCGCGCAGCGCTCAATTTCGAGCGATTATTGCCGACGGGCGAGTTGTTGTTTGGCTAGCTCCCCGAGGATGTGTAGGGCGCGCTCGATCTCGTCGCTCCAAGGCAAACCGCCGTTTAAACGCAGGCAGTTGCTATAGCTGCCCGACGGGGAGAAAATCGCGCCCGGAGCGATGCTGATCCGGTGTGGCAAGGCTTCCTGGTACAGGAGCATGGAATCGAATTCCGGGGGAAGTTCCAGCCACAAAACGTGGCCGCCCTCCGGACGAGTGATGCGGGTTTGGGCGGGAAAGTGTTCGCAAACGGCTTGGCGCAGGCGGGCGATCTGGGATTGGTAGGCATGGCGCAGGCGGCGCAGGTGGCGATCGCAACCGCCGTTGGCGAAGAAGGCAGCGACGGCAAGTTGGGGCGCGATCGCCGTCATCACGTTCGTGACTATTTTTAACTGTTCGACTCGCGTTTGGTAGCGTCCGGGAACCGACCAACCGACGCGCAATCCCGGCGATAGGGTTTTACTGACGGAGGAACAGTAGAGGACGCGCCCTTCGGTATCGAAGGCTTTAATGGCTTTTGGGCGCGTGCCTTTAAAGTATAAATCGCCATAAACATCATCTTCTATTAAGGGAATATCGTAGCGATTCAGTAATTCTACGAGTTGCTTTTTTTTTGCGTCGCTCATGCAACTGCCGAGGGGGTTGCTGAAGTTGGAAACTAAGGCACAAGCAGCGATTTGTTTGCGGGCGAGGGCGGTTTCGAGGCGATCGAGGCAAATTCCATCGCGCGGATGGGTGGGCAGTTCTAAGGCGTTGAGGTAGAGCGGTTCAAAAACGTCCATTAATCCGTAATAACTCGGAGATTCAATCGCGATCGTGTCGCCCGGTTTGGTAACGGCTTTCAGGGAAAGGTACATCGATTCCGTAGTGCCGTTGGTGATGACGATTTCTTCCGGTGCGAGGGAGCAACCCGCATCCATTAAGCGTTTGGCGACTTCGCGGCGCAGCACCTCGCTTCCGGGCGGCGCGTCGTATCCGTGGACGGTTTCGGGTTGCGATCGCATTACTTGTCCCATTAAGCGGTTGAGAGCGGCGATCGGGAATAGTTCTGGCGAGGGAACCGCAGCCCCCAATTGCACGATGTCGGGTTCGTGCATCAGTTTGCGGATGCGGAAAGCGAGGGAGGTATCGACGGGATAGACCTGTTTGGGGGGATTTGAAGGGGCGGGTTCGTTGGGAATGGCGGTAGCGTTGGCTTTGACGTAGTATCCCGACTGCGGGCGCGCGCCGATCTCACCGCGATCTTCGAGCAAGCGGTAGGCTTCAAGTACCGTAGAAATACTGACTGAGAGTTGATGGTGCAGTTTCCGAACGGAGGGCAAGCGATCGCCCGGTTGCAGCGTTCCTTCTAAGATCAGCGCCTCGATTCTTTCTGCGACTTGCTCGTAGAGATTTTTACTGTCTGTTTTTTCTGGAAGTTTGACGTTCATTTTCTTTCAACCCTTACAGTTGTCGCACAAAAAAAGCATAACAGTTACACTATTTTTAACTGTACCCATAACAATTTAGCCCAACTGCCTCTAGTTTTCTATCCGTTGCTACAAGAAAATTAAAGTATCGAGTCGGGCAAATTTATGTTTATTAATCGTTCGTCCTCATCTGAATTTATTAACCCTCCTGCCAAGACGCGATCGCAAATCGTTGCGTTCAATCGCGTACCCAGCGCGGAAGAGAAGGAACTCAATTTTGGCGATCGCGAGACGAAAAATTTTTGGGTAGGATTACTGAACGCGATCGGCGATTGGTTAACGAGTGGCGATCGACCTTATAGCAATTTTCACGTGAGTGAGGTACAGTCAAAGAGAAGGTTAGAAATGCCATTATGAAAGCCTATTCGACGGAGTTTCGTCAAAAAATCCTGGAGACT